>CAZNDQ010000647.1:0-2381 GCA_964571825.1 uncultured Planctomycetales bacterium
GAGCCGCTTCGCACTGCGTGCTCAGCCTGGCAACGATCGTGCGCCCTGACGGGCGGAGATGAGCGGGCAACCCTTACAGGGTAGCCCAAATCATTTGCGACAGTTTCCCAAGGTAGCCGCTGCGCGGCAACCTTGGGCTCTATCACACAACGCCTTCGGCGTAGAAGAGACGCGGCGTTCAGGCGCCGCGAGGCGAGTTGCTTCGCACTGCGTGCTGAGCCCGTGGCGATCGCCCGATGGTCCAATCGGGGCGAGATCCTTCAACAGGCTCAGGATGACGGAGGACGGGGCGGTCAGTCCCAGAGGTATCGTTCGTCGAACTCGACGTGGTGGGCGCGGAGGAGGGCGAGGAGTTCGGATTGGAAGTCGGCGCGGCGGTGGTGGGTTTCCTGATTGGCGATGTAGTCGATGATCCCGTTCAATTCTGATTGACCGACGGAGAAGTTGGCGTAGCCGCCCTGCCATTGGAAGTCGGCGTATTCGCGCGACTGTTGTTTGAGCCAGAGGGCGGAGGCGCGCTTGAGTTTCTTGACCCAATCGGCCTGGGTGATGGAGCGGCCGAGGCGGGCGAGGACGTGGACGTGATCGGCGACGCCACCGACGCGGATGGCGGGGCAGTCGTGTTGGGCGCTGATGTTCGAGAGGCAGGCATGGAGGGCGTTGCGCATGGTCGCGTCGGCGAGGAAGGGACGGCGGCCTTTGGTGGAAAAGACGGAATGAATGTAGACGGCGGCGAGGGATTGGGACATGGGGGACTCCGCAATCGGGCAACCCTTACAGGGTAGCCCGTATTTTTGCGCCCAGTTTCCCAAGGTAGCCTCTGCGCGGCAACCTTGGGCTTTATCGCACAACGCCTTCGGCGTAGAAGAGGCGTGGCGTTCGTTGCGAGCGATGCCGGCGATGTAGGGATAGAGGCGGTCGGATACGTCGGGGGTGATCCAGGGTTGGCGGCCGCGGGGTCGGTGGCTCAGGGCAGTGGCGGGCAGTGCTTGCGGGGGGGGGTGGCGGGGGCTATGCTCGCGGGAGGCGCGGAAGAGGGGAGAGGGACGGGCCGTCGCATGAGACGGGTACCGCATTTCGCTGGACTGGCCGTCTGATCGGCGCGGAGATGGCGTAAGCATGGGCTCCACGATGCTTGCGATGGTGTGGGAGACGGCAAGCCGGAACTGGGCGCTGCTGTCGATCGGGATCACGCTCATTCTTCTCGCCGTGGTGCCGGCGCTCATCCTGAACCGCTACATCCGGATCATGCTGAACATCCTGAAGGACACTCCGCCGCCGCTGTCGATGGGGCCGCGCGACTTCACGACGATCACCGGCGAAGAGGTGCAGTTTCGGGCGTTCGACGGGATCAACCTGCGGGGCAAGCTGCTGCGGGGCAACCGCGACAAGGGCTATCGCGGGATGATCATCTTCGCGCATGAGTTTTCGAGCGACCGGCGGAGCTGCGCGCGGTACTGCAAGCCGCTGCTGGCGGAGGGGTACGACATCTTCTCGTTCGACTTCCGCGGGCACGGGGAGTCGAGCAGCGAGGAGAACTATCAGCCGCGGCAGTGGGCGTCGGACCGGGAAGTGCTCGACATGCTGGGGGCGATCGCGTACGTGGAGGACTGGCTGGAGCGGTCGGGCCGGCCGGTGGAGATGGGGATTTTCGGGATCAGCCGCGGGGCGTGTGCGGCGATCCTGGCGGCGTGGAACCAGCCGGCCGTGCGGGCGATTCTGTGCGACGGGGCGTTCAGCTCGGACACGACGCTCGAATACCTGATGAAGCGGTGGGCGTATATCTTTGCCAAGGTGCGGTTCGTGTACGAGAACCACCCGCCGACGTTCTGGCGGTTCCTGCGGTGGTGGCTGTTTCTGGTGTGCAAGCGGAAGCTGAACTGCGAGTTCCCGTCGGTGCGAAAGATGCTGCCGCGGATGACGAATACGCCGATTTTCTTCATTCACGGCGAGCGCGATTCGTACATCCCGGCCGCGCAGGCGGAGTACCTGTTCTCGCTGGCCCACAAGCCGCGGTATCTGTGGGTGGTGCCGGGTGCGCGGCATAACGAGTCGGTCGTCGTGCAGGCGGAGATGTATGCGCGGAGGATTACGGCGTTCTTCGACAAGCATCTGGCGCGGTGCGAGGTGGACGACAGCCTGTTGGAGGCGCCGGCGCTGGGTCAGTTGGCGCGGCCGTTGGCGACGCTGCCCAAGCGCATGCGATCGCGTGCGGGGGGCGGGCGGTAGGCTGCGGTCCGCCGTGGGCGTGATCAGGGCGCTTGCCGGCGGAGGGTGAGCACGCGGTCGAGGTTGCGTCGGGCGAGGTCGTAGTGGGGGTCGAGGCGGAGGGCGCTGCGGAGGATGCGTTCGGCGGCGTCGAGATTGCCGATCTGCATGTG
>CAZNDQ010000648.1:0-2378 GCA_964571825.1 uncultured Planctomycetales bacterium
AGCGACTTTTCGCTGTTCGCGGGGTGTTTCGGGCTGTCGGGCGCGGGTGCAGGCTGCGCTGCGGAAGTGTTCGGGTGCGCCGATCTGGACGGCTCGGGGACAGTGGATTTGAGCGACTTTGCACTGTTCAGCAGCGCGTTCGGGCTGCCGGCGGAGGGGAGCCCGCCGAACTGCGGATAAGTAGTGGCCAGTGGCGGAGTCGCGGAGTACCGCGACGAAGAATTGCGGATTGCGGAATGACGGCAATTGGGCGCGTGTTTGCGTGCTGGGCGCACGTGGTACTGGAGATGCTTCGCTTCGCTCAGCATGACGGCAGGCTGCGCTCAGCATCAAACCAGTGACCAGTGGCCGGTGGCCGGTGGTGGAGTCGCGGAGTACCGCGACGAAGAATTGCGGATTGCGGAATGCCGCCGACCGGGCGCGCATCGGCGTGCTGGGCGGGCCGTGCGATTCGAGATGCTTCGCTGCGCTCAGCATGACGGCTGCGCGGGGGTTGGCGGACGCTGGCAAGTTCAGCGACGACGGGCAAACAGCAGGCCGACGTAAGCACAGACTGACATCAGGAACCAGAGCGGGTCCATCTTGCCGCAGTCGCCGCAGGGGTGGCCCTGCGCGTTGTCGGTCATGAAATCGGTGGTCATGTCGTCCATCGGCTGTTCCTGTCCGGGCGGGCAGCCGCCGTCGCACTCGTCGGGGACGGCGTTGCCGTTGCAGTCGTCAAAGTCTTCACAGTCGTCCGGCGTGGCGTTGCCGTTGCAGTCGGGCTCGCACTCGTCGGGGACGCCGTTGTCGTTGCAGTCCGGGCTGGAGGAGACTCCGTCGTAGGCGACGGTGAGGGACCAGGCGTCGAAGGAGCCGCTGTCGCCGCTGACGGTGTCGGTGATTTCGAGGGTCCAGGCGCCGGCGACGTCGAGGCCGTTGAAGGCGGCGAGGGGTTCGAAGGGGGTGTAGTCGCCGGCGACGGGCGAAGCGCAAACGACGGGAATGGCGTCGTCATCGAATTGGACCTGCATGTCATCCTCGTTGCCACACTGGTTGTCCCAGAGCAGCACGGTCGTGCCGAGATGTGAGATGCGGATTTCCAGATCGGCGATCCAAGTGTGGGCAAGGCTGACGCCGACGTTGACGTCAAAGATGACGCCGGAGGCCGGCAGACTCTGAGTGTCCTGCGCGGGCATGGCGTCGGAGATCGTCAGGTCGGGCATGAGGTCGAAGGTAGCGCCGATCGCCGGGCCGCTCAATTGGACGTCGAGGTCGTCGGGGACGTTGTTGCCGTTGCAGTCGGGGTCGCACTCGTCGGGGACGCCGTTGCCGTTGACGTCCAGACTGGTGGCGGCGTCGATGTCGCACTGGTCGGCGACGCCGTTGTCATTGCAGTCGGGCTCGCATTCGTCGGGGACGCGGTTATTGTTGCAGTCGGTGCTGATGGCGATGCCGGTGTCGTTGACGATGAAGAGCGCCCACTGGTTGAGGGTGCCGGAATCGGTCGCGACATGATCGACGAGATGGAGGGTCCAGGAGCCGAACTTGTCGAAGCCGTTGAAGGCGGCGAGGGGGGAATTGGGGCGGAAGCGGCCGTAGACCTTGTTGCCGCCGCCGTCAAAGGTCTCGATGGCCAGCGGCGCATCGTCGTCGAGGATGATGCCGAAGCCGGAGTCGTTGAAGACGGAGGCGAACATCGGGAAGCCGGGGCGATCGATCATGGTGACGGTCATCGCGGCGTGGCTGAGGGTGACCTCGAGGTCGCCGTTCCAGGTGTGGTCGATGTCCAAGCCGAGATCGACGTCGGCGATGATGCCGTTTTCGGCGACGGTGACGACGGTTGTGAGTCCGGCGGGATTGTTATCGGGGATTGACTGAACCGAGTCCTGGACGATGGGCTTGGTAAGCAGGCCGAGGTCGCAGTCGTCGGCGATGCCGTTGTCGTTGCAGTCGGGCTCGCAGTCGTCGGGGACGGCATTCTCATTGCAGTCGTTGTCGGTAAGTTCCTGGCTGTCGGGCACGCCGTTGCCATTGCAGTCGCGATCGACGCTGAAGGTGAGGCCGGGTTGGGCGCCGCACAGGCTAACCTGGATCGACCCGGTGCCGGTGGTGGCGGGCGTGAAGGTGAGCGTGAGGAGTCCGCCGGGGTTGTTGATGAAGGCGTTCACGGCGGGCCCGGACTGGGTGGCGGTGGTCAGGGTGCCGATGTCGGTGGAGATTTTGAATGGGGCGGGGCCGGTGGCGGCGCCGGGGCCCTCGCCGAGGAAGACGGTCTGTGCGGCGTCGGAGAAGACGACGCTGATCTCGTTGGGGAGGTTGACGAAGAACAGGAACGGGTTGGCGCTGATTTGCAGGGCGTCGATCCACGGTGAGAAATCGACGACGCCGAAGCCGCC
>CAZNDQ010000649.1:0-2345 GCA_964571825.1 uncultured Planctomycetales bacterium
ACTCCGACGCCATGGGCCCGCCCGGCACCTACGAGGGCACCTACATCGGCATGATCGACCACAACGCCACGACCATCACTCGTGCCCTCGGCGGCCAGGCGCCGCCGCGCGGCATGCAGGAGAAGCTGTCCATCGCCCGATGAAGAGGGAGATGCGTGCGATGAATCACGCCCGGTCGCAGCTCGACTCGCCGCCGCAGGCGACCGGCGTGCCCGTCGCTACCGGCGCCGAGCACCCCGCCGACGTGCCCCTCTCCATCCACGACATGACTGTCGCCTATCACCGCCGACCGGTGCTCTGGGACATCGACTTTGACGCGCCGGCCGGCCGCCTCATCGGCATCGTCGGGCCCAACGGCGCCGGCAAGAGCACCCTCCTCAAGGCCGTCCTCGACCTCGTGCCCAAGGCTTCCGGCCGCGTCACCTTCTTCGGCAAAACCTACCGCGAGCTGCGCCACCTCATCGGCTACGTCCCCCAGCGCGAGAGCGTCGACTGGGATTTCCCCGTCAACGCGCTGGATGTGGTGGCGATGGGCCGCTACGGCCGCATCGGCTGGTTCCGCCCCGTCTCGCGCCGCCATCGCGAAGCCGCCATGGCCGCACTCGAGCGCGTCGGCATCGCCGATTACGCCCACCGCCAGATAAGCCGCCTCTCCGGAGGGCAGCAGCAGCGCGTCTTTCTCGCCCGCGCGCTCGCCCAGGAAGCCGAAATCTACTTCATGGACGAACCGTTCGCCGGCGTCGATGCGGCGACCGAAACGGCCATCGTCCAGTTGCTGCGCGACCTGCGCACCGCCGGAAAAACCGTTTTCGTCGTCCACCACGACCTGCAGACCGTCGCTGATTACTTCGACTACCTCATCCTGCTCAACATGCGCATCGTCGTGCACGGACCGACGGACGAGGTCTTCACCAACGAGAACCTGCAGAAGACGTACGGCGGAAGGCTGTCGCTGCTCGCCGAGGCCGCCGAAGCGCTCGCCCGCGGACGGGGAGTCGACTGATGCGCACCCGCGTCGCTGTAACGGCGTTCGCGTTCGGAGTACTGCTGGTGGCACCGGCCGACGCCGCCTCCGCCTCGCTCCGCGCCGAATCCACCTGGCCCGAGGCTGCGCAGATCATCCGCGTCCTCACACTCCGCGACCACAATACGCGCGTCGTCGTCGCCGGCACGGCTCTGCTCGGCCTGGCCTGCGGCACCATCGGCACCTTCCTCCTCTTGCGACGCCGCGCGCTCATGGGCGATGCCATCAGCCACGCCACGCTGCCAGGCATCGCCGCGGCGTTTCTCGTCATGACGGCCGCCGGAGGCACTGGCAAATACCTGCCCGGCCTGCTCCTGGGCGCCCTCGTCGCTGGCGGTCTTGGCGTGGCAGGCGTGCTGCTCATCCGCCATCTGACACGCATCCGCGAAGACGCTGCGCTTGGCATCGTCCTCAGCGTCTTTTTCGGAATGGGCGTGGCGCTGCTCGGCGTGATTCAGAAGCTGGAGCGCGGCAGCGCGGCCGGCCTCGAATCGTTCATCTACGGCAAGACGGCCTCGATGCTCCAGAGTGACGCCGTGCTCATCGGCGCCTGCGCACTGCTCATCACGCTCGTCTGCGCGATGCTCTTCAAGGAACTGGCGCTGCTCTGCTTTGATCAGGAGTTCTGCGCCGCCCAGGGCCGCCGCGTACTCCTCCTCGACGCCGTCATGATGGCACTCGTCATCGCCGTCACCGTCATCGGTCTGCAGGCCGTCGGCCTGATTCTCATCATCGCCATGCTGATCATCCCCCCCGCCGCGGCGCGCTTCTGGACCGACCGCCTCGCCGCCTCGGTGGCACTCGCCGCCGCCATCGGCGCCCTCTCGGGAATCGTCGGCGCCGGCGTCAGCGCACTGGCCCCGCGATTGCCCGCCGGCGCCATCATCGTTCTCGTGGCGACGGGCCTGTTCGGCGTCAGCCTGGTCTTCGGCCCGGCACGTGGCGTCTTGGCGCGCCTGCGCGACCATCTCCGCCTCTCGCGCACCGTCGCCCGCCAGAACCTTCTGCGAACGATGTATGAAGCATACGAGCGCGCATCGGTAGGTCCGCACGCGGGCGTGCGCCGCGAAGAACTCCTCGCGCGCCGCTCCTGGTCCCCCGGGCGCCTGAATGGAGCGCTCCGCCGCGCCCAGCGCGAGGCGCTCCTGCGTCGCAACTCGCGGGGGGCGTTCGAACTGACCGCCACGGGCCTCCTCCAGGCGCAGCGCACCGTCCGCAACCACCGCCTCTGGGAACTCTATCTCATCCATCACGCCGACATCGCCCCGAGTCACGTCGACCGCGACGCCGACCAGCTCGAACACGTACTTGGTGAACGCAT
>CAZNDQ010000650.1:0-2336 GCA_964571825.1 uncultured Planctomycetales bacterium
GTCGGCGTCACTGATGACGGAGGCGCTGAAGGGCAAGACGGTGGGAGAGGCGCTGGCGCTGGCGACGAAGTTTCACGGGATGGTGATGGATGACGCGGCGGAGTCGGCCGTCGAGGGGCCGCCGCTGGGGAAGCTGCAGGCGTTCGAGAACGTGGGGAACTTCCCGGCGCGGGTGAAGTGTGCGACGCTTTCCTGGCACACGATGCGGGCGGCGTTGGAGGCAGCGCAGGGCGTGGTCTCGACGGAGTGACAGGCGGATGGACGACGCGCACGACAGGTACGATCACGACGGCAACGGCGGGCGGGCGGCGAGCGAGACCTGTTCGCCGGTGGAGTCGATCCGCGCCAAGGCGGTCGAAGCGCAGGTGATCGAGGCGCTGCGGACGATCTATGACCCGGAGATCCCGATCAACATTTACGACCTCGGGCTGATCTACGGCATCGAGGTGCACCCGGACAACGTGGTCGACGTGCGGATGACGCTGACGTCACCGGCGTGTCCGGAGGCGCAGAGTCTGCCGCTCAAGGTCGAGTCGCGCGTCCGCGCGGTGGACGGCATCGCCGAGGCGAAGGTGACGATCGTGTGGGAGCCGCCGTGGGGGCCGGACAAGATGTCCGAAGCGGCGCGGCTGATGCTGAATCTCTGACAATCGTACGCGCTCAGCTCCGTCGGCGCGACACAAATGACCTCAGGCCCGTTCACCCACCGAATCAAATCGTCGTCCAAAAAAGTCGCGGCGGAGCCGAATACCCGACTCCGCCGCAGTGATTCCGGACAGCGCCGCCACAAACGGCGCGTTTATGTCCATCTGCCGGACGGGCCGCTACGGATTCCCGTCGCAGCGCCCATCCGCTTCGGGTCCTTCGAGAACGCCGTTGCCGCAGCAGTAGCGACCGGACGGCGGCCCGTTCTGCTTGCCGTCGCAGTCGGCCGAGCAGTTGTTGCAGTTCTCGCCGGGCTCGCAGACGGCATTGCCGCAACTGGACGCGCACGCGGGGTGGGCGTCGCATTCGCCGGTCGGGTCGTTGCAGTCCGCGGCGCCGTCGCAGTCCTCGTCGACGCCGTCAGTGCAATTCGTCTCGCTGGTCGGTGGAGCGCCGCAATCGACCGCGCAATTGCAATTGTCTTCGCCCGGGCCACACGTCTCGTCACCGCAGAATGGGGCTGCGCCGCAGTCGATGCTGCAGTTCCCGCTGTCTTCGGCGCCCTCGCAGACGCCGTCGCCGCAACAATAGCTGGTGCCGCTGACGGGAACTTCCGTGCAGGACCAGCCGCCCGTGGAGCAGACCGAATTGCCGCACGACAGCGGGTTGGTCCCGTCGCCATCACCGCAGCAGAAACGATTGGCAGGGCGCCCGCTCTGGAGCCCATTGCAGTCGGCCGGGCAGGAGACGCAGTCCTCGCCGTTGCCAGCCTCGCAAATGCCGTTTCCGCAAGCGGCGCCGCTGGTGGTGCCGCTGATGCAGTCGGCGGGGCAGTTGCCACAATCCTCACCGGATTCGCAGGTGCCGTCGGCATCACAGACCTGCGGTTCGCAGGTGCCACCGACGCAGACCTCGCCGGGCGGACAGGTGACCGGGTCGAAGACGCAGCCGCTTGCGGGATTGCAGCTATCGTTGGTGCAGGGGTCGCCGTCGTTGCAGGTGATGGCGGTGTTGACGCAACCGGTGGCAGGATTGCAACTGTCGGAGGTGCAGGCGTTGCCGTCATTGCAATTGAGCGGCGATCCAGCCTGGCAACTGCCAGCAACGCACGTCTCGGCGCCATTGCAGGCGTTTCCGTCGTCACAGTCTCCGTTGGTCGTGCAGCCCGGACCGACGAGGGCCAGCGAGTTGATGATGTCGATCCGGCCCCAGCCGTACGCCCGGTCGAAGCCCGGCGTACCCATATCGATCGCGCCGTCGCGAATGATCTGCCGCACCTCGGCCGGAGTAAGCGAAGGATCGACGCTTAGAATGAGTGCAGCCAGACCAGCCACTTGCGGGGCGGACATGCTCGTTCCGCTCTTGCCGGTGATTGAAGTTCCACCGGCGGCGTTGCTCGCGGACCAGATATTGGCGCCCGGCGCGGTGACGTCGAGAAAGTCGCTTTCGTTGCTGAAGCAGCCGACTTCATCCGTCTCCGGTGAGAGATCGGTGCAGATTCCCCAGGCCCAGTTGGTGACGTTGTCCTCGCAGGTGGGGTAGTCGGCTTTCCAGGTCATGCCGACGGCGATGACATCGCTTCCGCAGGCCGGCGAACTCAGGGCGTTGCTGTAATTCTCATTGCCCGAGGCCGCGACGACAACGACTCCGTTGGCCACGGCGTTGTTCGCCGCAACGGCCCAGGCATGCGT
>CAZNDQ010000651.1:0-2332 GCA_964571825.1 uncultured Planctomycetales bacterium
GCGGGGTCTGGCGGACACAATCAAGTCGGCCAAGCGGATGCTGGAGCGGCGCGACCAGGAGATCTGGGACATTCTGGAGAAGGTGATCCACCAGCACCCGGTGATGCTGAACCGTGCGCCGACGCTGCACCGGATGGGCATTCAGGCGTTTGAGCCGGTGCTGGTGGAGGGGAACGCGATCCGCATTCACCCGCTGGTGTGCAAGGGGTTCAACGCGGACTTCGACGGAGACCAGATGGCGGTGCATCTGCCGCTGTCGCTGGAGGCGCAGGCGGAGACGCACGTGCTGATGCTGGCGACGAACAACATTTTTTCGCCGGCGAACGGCAGCCCGATCATGTCGCCGTCGCAGGATATCGTGCTGGGGATTTACTATCTGACAGCGGACATGCGTCCGACGCCGGACGAGCCGGGGCAGATGCGGGCCTTTGCGAACGAGCACGAGGCGCTGCTGGCGCTGGCGATGGGCAAGGTGCACGTGCACGAGAAGATCCGCGTGCGGACGAAGCGCAAGCGGGTGCTGAACGACATCAAGTCTCAGCCGGTGTCGGCGCCGGCCAACGGGCTGGTGGTGACGACGCCGGGGCGGCTGATTTTCCACGACATGCTGCCGGAGGCGATGCCGCTGTACAACTTCGCGCTGTTCCAGAAGGGGATCGGGCGCGTGGTGAGCGACTGCCACGAGATTCTGGGGCGTGCGGCGACGATCGACCTGCTGGACGACATCAAGAACCTGGGCTTCAAGCAGAGCACGCTGGCGGGGCTGAGCTTCGGCGTGCACGACCTGCGGGTGCCGCACGCCAAGCCGAAGATCCTGGAGGCGGCGCAGAAGACGGTGGACCGGGTGGAGAAGAACTTCGCGCAGGGGGCGATCACCTCGCTGGAGCGGCACAACCAGTTGATCGACATCTGGGTGCACGCGCTGGCGAAGGTAACGGACGAGATGATGCGGGAGATCCAGTTCGACTTCCGCGACGACGACAACCAGTACGTTTCGCCGAATGATCCGAAGGGCCGGCGGTACCTGAATCCGATCTTCCTGATGACGGACTCGGGGGCGCGGGGCAGCGTGGACCAGATCCGCCAGCTCGCGGGGATGCGGGCGCTGATGTCCAAGCCGAGCGGCGAGATCATCGAGACGCCGATCAAGAGCAACTTCCGCGAGGGCCTGTCGGTGCTGGAGTATTTCAGCTCGACGCACGGCGCGCGGAAGGGCCTGGCGGACACGGCGCTCAAGACGGCCGACTCCGGATACCTGACGCGCAAGCTGGCGGACGTGGCGCAGAACGTGATCGTCAACATCCGCGACTGCGGGACGATCAAGGGCATCTCGAAGATGGCGGTGTACAAGGAGGACGAGGTCGCGATCCCGCTGCGGGAGAGCATCGTCGGGCGCGTGGCGCGCGACACGATCCGCAACCCGGTGACGGACGAGGTGATCGTGCGCGAGAACCAGATCATCACGGCCGAGATCGCGCGGAAGATCGAGGGGCTGAGGCTGGACACGATCCGCGTGCGGAGCCCGCTGACGTGCGAGAGCCCGCTGGGCATCTGCGCGATGTGCTACGGCGTGGACATGTCCACCGGCCACCTCGTGGAAGAGGGGATGGCGGTGGGGATCATCGCCGCGCAGTCGGTGGGCGAGCCGGGCACGCAGCTCACGATGCGGACGTTCCACACGGGCGGCGTGGCGTCGCGATCGGCGGTGGAGACGGGGATCAAGACGGCGCAGGGGGGCGTGGTGACGTTCCAGGAGCTGCGTCCGGTGCGGGTGCCGGCGACGGACACGATGCCGGAGAAGGTCGTAGCGCTTAAGCGCAACGGCGAGATCATCATCAAGGACGAGAAGGGGCGCGAGTTGGAGCGGCACAAGGTGCCGTACGGGGCGGAGCTGCTGGCGAGCGAGGGACAGAAGGTCGAGCCGCGGACGCAGATCGTGCAGTGGGACGCACACCTCTCGCCGATCCTGGCGGAGGTGGAAGGCTTCGTGCGCTTCCAGGACATCGCCGAGGGCGAGACGGTGCGCAAGGAGTCGGAGCGGGCCGACTCGCGTCTGGTGGTGATCGAGCACAAGGGCGAGAAGCACCCGCAAATCGTGATTGAGGCGAAGGACGGCGCGGTGCTGGACTACCACTATCTGCCGGCGAAGGCGCGCATCGAGGTGGAAGAGGGGCAGAAGGTGATGCCGGGCATGCTGCTGGCGCGTCAGCCGCGCGGCCTGGCGAGCACGCAGGACATCACGGGCGGTCTGCCGCGCGTGACGGAGATCTTCGAGGCCCGCAAGCCGAAGGATCCGGCGGTGATGGCGGAGATTTCGGGTACGGTGGAGATC
>CAZNDQ010000652.1:0-2328 GCA_964571825.1 uncultured Planctomycetales bacterium
ATTATTGACTGTGGATCGAGCAACTTCTGCCTTCCATCGCGGTACAACGCGACTCTTCGTCCCACCCTTCATGTTATTCGTGCCACCACAGGCCGCCTTCACCCTCACACTGCCTGTATTGACCTCTCGGGATTCTTATACAAATCCGGGCGCATCCGGATCGGCCTATATGGTGAGCGCCGGTCCATTCTCTTGTGCGAGTTGCTTCCGCCCCGAAGAACCCCACTCGATCCGCCCTTGGCGCCGCCGCCGCGCACAGCGCGGCGCAGACGCGCCCAAAGCGCGCCCAGACCCGGCCTTGTGCGCGCTCAAAAAAAATTTTTTTTGGGTCCCCGGCCGGATTTTGAAAAAAATTTTCACCGCCCCCTCGCGCCCCACCCCCGCGCGCCCCCCGCGCCCCTCTCCCTTGGCGCCCCGCTCGCCCTCCCTGTTCGGTCGGCCTCACCTTCGTGCCTTCGTGCCTTCTTCGCTTACTGGTCACTGGCCACTCTCTTCCGTCCCGGTACTCCGGACTCCTCCACTGGCCATCGGCCACTGGTCACTGGCCACTTTTGCGTGCCCCCGGCACGCAATCCACCACATACACGCTCGTCAGCTCCGTCGGCGCGACGATCGGCTCCACCCGCAGCCGGCTCAGCAGCAGCGGCGAGTTTTCGTGCGGCTCGATGCCGACGATCCGCCCGATCACCAGCGAGAACGGCAGGCGCGGATCATCCGGCGGCGACACCACCAGGTCCCCCTCGCGGATCCGCGGCGGGTCGACGTACCGCCGGTCCACGTCCTCGATCACCATTCGCCCCCGCCCCACGCCGCACAGCAGAAAATCCGCCTCCAGCAGCGAAAGCTGCCCGTTGTTCACCCGCCCGACCCGCACCTTCTCCAGCCGCATCGACGGGTCCGACAGCAGCAGCACTGTGGCTGTGTACGGCGCCGTGTGCAGCACGCGCCCGACCAGCGTCTCGCTCGCCAGCACGGCCATCCCGTCCGTCACCCCCTGCTCCGCCCCGACGTTGACGAACTTCCGCGACACCACCCAGTCGTTCGGCTTGGCCGCTGACGATCCCCCCCGATCCAGCAGCACCGCATCCCGCCACGCCACCGCATCCCCACGCAGCACACGTGCTGGGATCAGGCGCCCCTCCCGTGGGAATCCCGCCTGCCGCAAACCCGTCAATTCCCGGTTGATTTCCTCCAATTGCGACACCCGCGCGCTCAGCGCCACCACCTGATTCCTGAGCGCCTCTCCGCTCGCCCGCACCGCCTCATATTCCTCCTGCCGTACCCCCCCCGGCGCTTCAAGCTGGCCGGCCACTGACTGCCCGCCGCGAAACAGCGCATCCTGCACCGGTGCAATCAGTTGCGTGATGTTTCCCAACGGCCGGGTCCACCGCTGCGGCAGCCAGATCGCCAGCAGCGCCAGCACCAGACACGCGAAGAAGATGCGGCGGGTCGACAGTCGGCGGGAGCGGATCGAGCGGCGTTTCACATTTCGTCCTCGTCGGACTCCATCGTGTCTTTCCACATTCCCAGGTTTTCGAGGTAGACGCTCGTCCCCCGCGCCACGCACGACAGCGGATCATCGACGATGTGCACGTTCAGCCCCGTCGCTTGGTGCAGCATGGCGTCGATCCCGCGCAGCAGCGCCCCGCCGCCTCCCATGTGAATCCCGTTTTCCACCAAGTCCGCCGCCAGCTCCGGCTCCGCCTTCTCCAGCGTCCGCACCACGCAGTCGATGATCTGCCCCACCGGCTCCTGCAGTGCCTCGCGGATTTCCTGGCTCGTCACCGTCGCCTTGCGCGGCAGCCCCGAAATCATGTCGCGCCCGCGGATTTCCCGCGTCACCTCGTGCTCCAGCGGCGACGCTGACCCGATCTCGATCTTCACCGCCTCGGCCATCTGCGGCCCGATCATCAGGTTGTATGTCCGCTTCATGTAGCTGATGATTGCTTCGTCCATGTCGTCGCCCGCCACGCGGATCGACTCGCACGTGCTGATGTCGGCCAGGCTCATGATCGCCACTTCGGTCGTGCCGCCGCCGATGTCGACGATCATCGACGCCGTCGGCTCCGAGATCGGTAGCCCCGCGCCGATCCCCGCCGCCATTGGCTCCTCCACCAGGTACACGCGCCGAGCGCCCGCCCGCTCCGCCGAGTTGTACACCGCGCGCTTCTCCACCGCCGTGATGCCGCTCGGCACCGCGATCACCACGCGCGGACGGAAGAACCGCCGCCGGCCATGCACCTTGCGGATGAAGTACCCGAGCATCGCTTCGGTAATGTCGAAGTCGGCGATGACGCCGTCCTTGAGCGGGCGGATCGCCGTTATCGA
>CAZNDQ010000653.1:0-2324 GCA_964571825.1 uncultured Planctomycetales bacterium
CGAAGGGGCGCTCGCGGAACGTGTAGTACCCGTTCCCCCGCGGATTCCGGTCAATGTACGGCAACGCCATCAGCCCAAAGATGATCAGCCCCGGCAGCAGCACGCCCGCCAGCCACGGGTCGAAGTAGACCAGCAGTTCCTGCAAACCGAGGAAGTACCAGGGTGCCTTGGCCGGGTTCGGCGCGACGTTCGGGTCCGCCGGCTGCTCCAGCGGCGCCCGCAGCACCACCGCCCAGACGATCAGCAGCACCGTGCACAACGTCAGGCAGATCAGCTCCGTGTACACCAGGTCCGGCCAGACCAGCACCTTGTCATCCGCCCCCGCCTCGATCAGCGGTTCGCCCTTCTTCAATCGCTGGTCGTTGATCGCCGCCTGCCGGAACCCGAGCCAGGTCAGATACCCCAGCACGAAGATCATGATTACGATCGGCACGTTGTCCGGCTTGGAAATAATCAGGAAAAAGTCGTGGTCGAATGCGCTCGCGGCAAACGCCAGCGTGAAGAGCAGTCCCAGCGTCAGCGCTACCGCGGGCCGGGTGAACTGGCGATATCCGACCAGAAACACCGCCAGTGCCAGGCATGAGAGAATGAAGAACGACCCGGGCTGACAGATCTGGTTGACGAACTCCTTCACCCGCTCGATTGACGAGTCGGCCAGAATGGCGGTGGTCCCGACAAGAATCGCTGTGGTGTTCATGCTCGCTTCGGATCAACCCGGAGTGTTACGTAACCCGTCACTCGATCACGCGGGCGGTCTCCGCACGCCGCCGGATTCCGCCTACAGCGGCCCGCTGATGCCGCCGTCCTTGCGAATTCGCCAGAAGTGCACCGCGATCAAAACCGTCACAACCGTAGGAATAAACACGCAGTGCAGTACGTAAAACCGCAGCAGCGCGTTGGGGCCGACGAACGTCCCGGCCAGCAGCCCGAACCGCGCATCCGACCCCGCGTGCACCAGCGGTATCTCGCCGATCTTCAGTAGCGACGCCAGCGGGCCCTCGTTCCCCAGGAACGGCGTCGCGCGGGCCATGTTCGATCCCACCGTGATCGCCCACATGGCAAGCTGGTCCCACGGCAGCAGATACCCCGTGAACGACAGCAGCAGCGTCAGTACCAGCAGAATTACGCCCACCACCCAGTTGAACTCGCGCGGCGGCTTGTAGCTCCCTGTCAGAAACACCCGCAGCATGTGCAGCCAGATGGCAATGATCATCGCGTGCGCACCCCAGCGGTGCAGCTCGCGCAGCAGGCCCATCGAGACGTTTGCCCGCAGCGCCTGAATGTCGAAATAGGCGTACTCGACGGTCGGCCGATAGTAGAACATCAACAGGATGCCGGTGACGATCAGGCTCAGGTAGAGAAAGAACGTCAACCCACCCATGCACCAGGTGAACGAAAGCCGAATACCGCTCTTCCGCACCGCCACCGGGTGCAGATGCAGGAAGACGTTGCTCAGCACCGCCATCGCCCGCGAGCGCCGGTCGCGCGGCACGCCGTGGCGCCAGACGCTCTGCCACACCTGTCCGCCGCGGACCCAGTTGACCACTCTGCCGATCATGTTTCTGCCGTATCCCTCATGCGCCCGCGCTGTCAGCCGGTTCAATCCAACGGCCCGTTCGGTTCAGCGGGTCCGCGCTGACCTGTTTCCCGGTCGAGCGACCCGGTCGCCGTTCATTTGTACTGGATCAGGGCAATCTGAGAAACCGAACCTGTTCCGCCTCGTCCATCAGACCGCGATGAACGAGTCCGGATTGTCCCACTGGCCCAATTCATACTGGAACTTCCTGCTCTTGTCGACGACGACCGTGCCGTCGACCTCGAAGATGCGGAACCGCTCGAGCGGCCGCGGCGTCGGACCTTGAAAGTTGATCCCCGTCTGGTAGTAGCCGCTCCCGTGGCACGGGCAGAGGAACTTGCGGTCGTTCGGCAGCCAGTTGGGGATGCAACCCAGATGCGTGCAGATGATGTTCAGCGCCGAGATGCGGTCTTCGAGCCGAATCAGCCAGATGCCCTGCGGCTTGAAGTCCTCGTTTACGTCGCCCGGCGCCATGTCGCGGTATTTCTTGAGCGACCCCACGCGCACGCGCGGGTCCGGCTCCTCCAGCGCATTCGGCATCATGAACCGCTGGAACATTGGCAGCATGCCGCCCGCGCCGGCCACGCCCATTGCCGTCCAGCCGACGACCATTGCCGCGCCCGACGCCGTCAGCACTTCGCGCCGCGACGCCCCGCCCGCGCTGCGCTTCCGCGCTGCGTCCAGTGTCTTATAGAACTTTCCGTCGACCGGCAGCTCGTCGAACTTCTTGTTCTGCAGATCGCGCAGC
>CAZNDQ010000654.1:0-2318 GCA_964571825.1 uncultured Planctomycetales bacterium
GGCGTTGTCGGCCACGGTGTCCTGGATCCTGATCTTCCAGTCGTCGATGCGGGAATCGACGATCTCGAAGCAAGGCGCAACCCAGGCCGTGGCGGCGAGCACGTCTTCCTTGATGACGCCCGGGCCGTGCAGGTCCGACTTCAGCATGAAGGCGATCTCACCCTCGGCGCGCGGCTGGATCAGCCCGGCCGCGGCGATCGGGATGGTGGCGCCGTCCGCATAGTGCATCGCATCGGTCAGGAAGCCGAAGTCGGGCTGATGCACGTTCAGCATGTCCTGCACGGGTTTGCTGGTGACGCCGATCTTCTTGCCGATGACCTTCTCGCCGTCGGCCTGGCGGCGCTCCAGCATGTGGAGCGAGACGTGATAGGCGTCGTCGATGCCGATCTCGGGATGGCGATCGGTCAGGGGTAGCAGCGTGCGGCGTTCGCGCAGGGCGGCGTAGAGTTCGTCGCCGAGGCGACGGATCAGCGAGGTGTCCATGTTCGGGTTCATTCGTGAGCGGGAGCGCGGTCGGGAGGGGTCAGCCGGGCCAGACGCTCGACTCGGCACCGCCATCGACCTCGATGATCTTGCCGGTGACCCAGGCCGAGGCCGGCGTGGCGAGATAGAGCGCGGCTGCGGCGATGTCCTCGACCTCGCCGAGGCGCTTCAGGGGCGTGTTCTGGATCATGCCCTCGCGCATGTTGGCGGGCAGGGCGCGGTCGAGCGCGGCGGTCATGATCGGTCCGGGCGCGATCGCGTTCACACGGACGTCAGGCGCGAAATCCTGCGCCAGCAGGCGGGTCAATTGGGAGAGTCCGGCCTTGGCGGTGCCGTAGGCGCTGAAGTAGGGCTGGGCGTAGCGAGCCGCGCCCGAGGTGATGTTGATCACATCGCCGCCGCCAGCCGCGCGCATGTGCGGCACGCACAGGCGGGTGAGCTCGTAGGCCGAGCTGACGTTGAAGCGGAACACCCCCTCGAACTTCTCGGCGGACATCTTGAGCGGGTCGTTGGGGCCGGAGCCGCCAGCGTTGTTGACCAGGTGGGTGATGCGGCCGAAGGCCTTCAGCGCGGCCTCGACCACGCCCGCCAGCTGCGGCAGGTCGGTGACGTCGCACTGCACGGCGAGCGCGCGCCGGCCGAGGCCGCGGACCTCTTCCGCCACGGCCTCGACGTCGGCCAGCGTGCGTGCCGCGCACACCACGTCGGCGCCGGCCTCGGCATAGCTCAGGGCGATGGCGCGGCCGATGCCACGCCCGCCGCCGGTGATGATGGCGACCTGGTTGTCGAGGCGGAAACGTTCGATCAGGGGCATGGGGTGTCCTTTCTTGTCGTTCGGTGGCGCGGGAGAGTGTGGCGAGTCGGCAGGGCGTGTCAGCGCGCCGACCAGAGGTCGGGCATGCCGGGGTCGCTGGTCGAGATCAGGCGCTTGAGCAGCAGCTTCAGGGCCATCGTGTCGCCCATGCCGAGCTTGGCGGCGATGTCTTCCTCGACGGCCTTGGCGAGCGCGATCTGGCGCAGCGAGGCCTCGCGACCGTCCGCGGTCAGCGCGTAGCGCATCTCGCCGTCGTCGGTCTCGAGGGCGACGAGCCGTTGCGACTCGAGGGCGGCCATCGAGTCGGCGGTGGCGAGCATGCCGGTGTAGGCTATGAAGGCGTTGAGTTCATCGAGGGTCAGGCGGTCCCGGATCGACAGCACCGACAGGATGAAGAACGAGCGCTCGTCCAGCGCCTGGGTGCTGAGCAGCTGGCGCAGGGCGTACAGCATCTGATAATGCGCACGGCCCAGCAGGTAGCCGAGGAGGTCCTCGGTGTAGCTGCACTCGGGCGGCGGCGTGGCGCCCAGGCGGAGCTCCTCGCGCGGCTTGCGCGCGGCCAGCGCGTACTGCCCGCTCTGGAACACCAGCGGCGGCCGGTTGCTGTGGTCGTAGGCCAGCACCTCGCCGACGAAGATGACATGGTCACCGCCGTCGTAGCTGAAGGCGGTGCGGCACTGGAAGCGCGCGGTGCAGTCGGTGAGCAGCGGGGCCTTGCTGATGCCCTCGTCCAGCTCGAGGCCGGCGAACTTGTCCTCGCCCTGGCGCGCGAAGCGGCCCGACAGCGCCTCCTGCTCGGCCGACAGCACGTGCACGTTCCAGTGCTTTGCGGTCGAGAAGGCCGCCAGGCTGCGCGCGTTCTTCGCCAAGCTCCACAGTACGAGCGGAGGGTTGAGCGAGACCGAGTTGAAGCTGTTGGCGGTGATGCCGATGGCTTCACCATCTGCAGCCCGGGTCGTGATGATGGTGACGCCGGTGGTGAAGGTGCCGAGCGCCGCCGGGACAGCCAGGGCGCCGACGG
>CAZNDQ010000655.1:0-2315 GCA_964571825.1 uncultured Planctomycetales bacterium
CAGCACTGTGTTCGTCGTCGCGTTCGCCTCGGCGCGCGGCGGCTCGCCGCCCGCCGGGCCGCGCGCCGCGTACAACTGCTGGATCTGCCGCGCCACGTCCTGTGCCAGCGACTTCTTCAGCGGAAACAGCATCGTCACCACCTGCGCCGTCTCGCTCGGCTCGCGGTCGATCTCGCCCAGCACCTGCGCCACCAGCGCCTGCGTCGCCGGCGGACCCATGACGACGACGGTGTTGGTCCGCGGGTCGGCCGTCGCCGCAAACACGTCCAGCTCGACGCCCTTGCCCGCGCCGAGGCCCTTGGCCTTGATCAGGTCGGCGATCAGCTCGCGCATCTTGGTCAGCACGTCCGGTGCGTAGGCGTGCTGGAGTTCGTAAACCTTGATGCCCGCCTGCGACGGCGGAATGTCCATCTCGGAGACCATCTCGGCGATCTGGCGATACGTCTCCTCGTTCGCCACGACAAAAAGCTGCTTGCTCGAACTGTCGCCGGTGATCTTCACTTCGGGGCCGCCCTTGGCCTTGCTGAAGATTTCGCTCAGCGTCGCAGCGAGCGTTTCCGGGTTGGCCGCCGCAAGCTGGATCGTCCGCAGCTTGCGCATCTCCTCCATGTGGCTGTCCATCGCCGCGATCTGCGCCTCGATCTCCGCCCGCAGCGTCGGCGGCGCCGAGACCATCAGCATGTTCGTCCCCGCCAGCGGCACGATCTTCGTCCGGCTCGTGCGGTCCTTGGCGTAGAGATCGTTGAGCGTCTTGGCGACTTCCACGACGTCCGCGCTCTTGAGCGCGTAGTGCTGCGGGCTGAAGTCGCCGGCGTCCACGTCCATCTGCGTGATCAACTCCTCGACGCGCGACATGTCCTCCTGCAGCGCCCGCACGATCAGCTTGTTCGTCCGCGGCTCGCCGGAGATGACCACCTGGTTGAAGGCGGTGACGACGGCTTCCTCGGCGCCCGCACCGCCGCGCATGCGGCCCGCGCCGCCGGAAGAGCGCCCGCCCGAGGCGAAGATCTCCTGCAGCGTCGGCAGCACCTCGTCCACCAGCGCGTGCTTGAGTTCGATCGTCTTGACCTGCTCCGTCGCGATGTCCTGCGCCTCGAGGTCAGTAATCATGTTCTCGATCAGCGTCATCGCCGTGGGCGGCGCCGAAGCCAGGATCGTGTTCGTCGCTGCGTCGCTGGTGATCGACACCTGCGTCGCCCAGTTGACGCTCTCGCCGGTGTCCAGGCCGGGCATGCCCTCCATCGCCCGCAGTTGCGCTTCGAGCTGCATCTGCGCCTGAACTTGCGCCTGGTTCTGCGGCTGGCCCGGCTGACCGGGGACATTCCGCCCCGGCATCGCGCTGCGCTGCGCCTGCCGATCCAGCCCGAGGATGGCCTTGATCGCCGCCTCGACATCCGCCGCCTTGAGCTTCGTCAGCTTGAAGATCTTGAACTCGCTCAGCCCCTGCACCTTCTTGTCGATCTTCGCCAGCAGCTCGATGATCGTCGGAAAATCCTCCGAGGCGGCCCGCACGATCAGCGTGCTCGTCCGCGAATCGGGATAGACTCGGATTCGCGTCGCGCCGAACTCCTTCGCCTGGTCCTCGCGGGCCTTGTCCTCCTCGCTCTTGTCCCCGTCGTCCTTTTCCTCCTCCCCCTTGCCCGTCAGCATGTCCATCATGCCCCGCCGGGCCTGTGCCTGTTGCTGCGCCTGCTGCGCCGCGCGCTGCTGCTGCAGCATCTGCCGCTGCATCTGCAACTGCTGCTGCTGGAGCTGCTGCGCCCGCGCCTGCGCGCCGCCCGACTCCGCCCCCAGCACCGTCTCCAGAATCCGCGCCGCCTCGTTCACGTCGCAGTGCTTGAGCCGGAAGACCCGCACGTCCGGCCGGTACGGCAGCTTCTTCAACTCCTTCACGATCGCGTCGATCGTGTCGTTGAACTCCTCCACGTCCTTCCGCGACCCCTGGACGCTGAGCGTCTTGTTGACGGGGTCCATCGTGATGGCCACTTTCGGCCGCAGCGGCGGAGTGTCGTCCTGTTCGGGAGCCGGTTGCGCCTCCGCCGCCGGCTCCTCCTCGTCGGCGCCGTCGTCGGCCTGCACAGCATCCTCTTCGGTCTCCTCCTCGGCAGGCGATTCTTCAGCCGCCTCCGGCTCCGGCTCGGGCTCCGCCGCGCCGACCGCCAGCAGCGCCAGGCGCCGCTCGACCCAGCCCAGCGTCCCCGGCCCCACCATCGGCGTGATCTCCTCGATCAGCGGTGTTTCATCGTCCCCTGCCATGCCCGCAACTCCAGCCAGATCGATGTCCAGATGCGGCGCCTGCTGCTGCACCAGCTTCA
>CAZNDQ010000656.1:0-2304 GCA_964571825.1 uncultured Planctomycetales bacterium
TGGATGCCACCGACGCGGAGATGCGCGAGACGGCGCTGGCGGCGTTCAACCGGCTCACCAACAGGCGATTCAAGACCGGCGATGAGGCGCTGGACTGGTGGACGACGCACCGCAATGAGTTTCTGAGGTGGTAACGCAGGCGAGGTAACCATCGGCAGGCATCGCGGTGGAAACTCACCGGGACTCAAGTCACCGCTCGGCATCCGTCGGTGCACCACGCACATTGTCCGCTTGCTGTGAACGTAGCAATTCCACCCACAGTCGAAACACCGGCACCCAGAGCGCGAACGTGCAGATCGCCAGTTGCAACACAAGCCTGGCCGGCGTCGCCTTCGAGCGCGCAGACGTGCCCGCCGCAGCGCTCGCCATCACGTCCCGCACGGTCGCGAAGCCTGGAGAGAGGGTCGCGATGCTGGCGAGTACCATTCCCAACACCGTGAGGCTCAACCCAATCGCGCCGCCCAACATCGCGACGCCTCCCGCACTCACGGCGACGAGCGCCCAGAAGCCTCGCCCGGCTCGCCCGAGCAAAACGGCAGTCAGCAGCAGCGATCGACCCACCGGGATCAGCGCGGCCAGGAGCATCGCGTACGCGACCGACCGAATCGGCGATTGAAAGGCGAGCCCGAGTGCGACGGCGACAGGTACCGCCAGCCACAGCAGTCGGGCGTACTTTCCGAATTTGGCCGTGCCGGCGTGTTCGTCGATCGGCTCCGGCGTCGTGAGCAGCCAGGTTCCGACCGCGACTACCGCGATAGCGACCCCGGCCACCACCAACGTCGCCGGCATGACCGCAGCGCCCTGGAGAAAACCCGGCGCACCGAAAAAGTCGACATACATCGCGACGCCGACGGCCGCGGACGCCACGATCCCGGCGGGCCAGACAATGCCGGCCCCGCGTCGCACGCGCGCCGTCCATGCATCATCCCATGCCGGTAGTGGGGCGCCATTGAGCGTCGCCTGGATCGCCGTTCCGCACTCGGGGCACCGGCCGTCCTCCGGCAGGCCCCGAAGGTGATACTCGCAACGAGTGCAGTACACCGCCGGCGCTACGCCGGCCCATGGCGGAACCGGCGAATCGCGCCAGTCGCGGATCGGCGGGAGACCCTCGATCGGCTCGGGGTCGTGCAACCGGTACACCACGCTGACCACCGGCCGCCGGCCCGATGCGCCCTCCACGTGCGTCGCAATCAGTGCCGCCAGGTCGACCAGCGGGCGGTCGCACCAGTCGGCCTCAATCGTCCTCGGAATCACCCGCCGCGCGCTAGGTGACAGTTCGCTCCACGGTCGTTTCAGCACCGCAAGCGAGCTGAACTCACGGCTGAGAGCACGCTGAGTCCCCCAGCCGGACCGGTTCAGGAGTAACTCGCGAACATCAACGAGGCGACTTACCACGCGCTCGCGCCCATCGCACCGCGTAACGATCGCCCCGTTGGCGATGAAATACTCCTTCGTCTGCCTCACCCACCGTCGAAACAGGCGGCTGGACACAAGCATGTAGCCGATCGCGACTACAAAGGCGATCAGCACACGGGCGCGGACGCCGCCGAGCCAAAAGGCGATCCCGGCGCCAAGCGCCAGTCCGGGAAGGAGAATCAGGAAGATAAGAAGAAGCACCTGCTCCCCGCGGCCCGGCGGACGGCTCACACCGAGCAGAATCTCGGCCGGCGGCGCCGCGCTTGGACCGTCGGGACCGGAACTCGCACTTCGATGCTCATCGCACACAGACATCGAGCCGAAGTATCTCGCGTCCGATCGGCCGTCGCCACTGGCACGAGGCACGCTCAGCCTGCAATCGTCTTTCGGCGATCCACGCGCGGCAGGTGTGCTCGGTGATCCGACCGCAGGCGCAGCATCATCTCGCGTATCGTCAGCGCCGCCCACATAGAAACACGGGAAGTCAGGATTTCTTACAGGCGAATGCTTGGAGGCCGGTTCGGGTGGGGGTACAGATCAATAGTGCGCGGCGTGCCGTGGAGAACCGGCTTCGAATGTCTCGCTTCGACGCCGCAGCCGCCAGGTCGCCGCGGCCGCCGGTCGGCTGACCACAGTTTCGCCTGGAGATCACACGATGCGTCGTTTCAGCCCGTTGTTGCTCGTCTGTGGTGCGATGCTGCCCGTCGCCTGTGCCAGTAACCAGACTGAACACCCCGGAAAGCCGGCCAACCAGCCCGGCCCGGCCGCGCATGCCGCCGACGAGTCGGGCGACCGGCCGTCGCCGCACGCCGATGCGTTCGCGCGGTCCGTGTCGCTGTGCCGCGAGCGGCAGTTCGACGCGGCGCTGGTTCAACTCCGTGTCGCGCT
>CAZNDQ010000657.1:0-2295 GCA_964571825.1 uncultured Planctomycetales bacterium
GGCGAGGCGTTCAGCCACCATCTGGCGGGCGCGGTAGATGTCGGTGCCGTCGACGAAGATGGTGCTGATCTGGGCGAAGCCGAAGCGGGAGATGGAGCGGAGGTCGATGAGGCGCGGGAGGCCGGCGAGGGCGCGCTCGAGGGGGAGGGTGAGCTGCTGCTCGATCTCGGCGGGGGAGAGTGCGGGGGCGACGGCGTTGACCTGGACCATGACGGGGGTGGTGTCGGGGAAGGCGTCGATGTCGAGGCGGGCGGCGGCGGCGAGGCCGAGGGCGACGAGCGCGAGCGAGAGAACGATCACAAGGAAGCGGTTGCGGAGCGACCAGGATATGACGGCGTTGAGCATGAGCGGCTCGCGGGGCGGTGCGGCGGACCGGGGCGCGGGGTGCGGAGGCCGGTGCGCGGCGGGCGCCGGTTATTTTTTCGCGTCGTCGGCGCAGCAGCCGGCGCCGATTTCTCCCTTGAGGATTTCGGTTTTGGGGAGGAAGCTGCCGGCGGCGACGACGGTTTCGCCTGCGGTGAGGCCGCTGCGGACTTCGTAGACATCGTCGTGAGCGGGGCCGAGGCGGACCTGGCGCGGGATAAAGGTCGTTTCGTTTTCGCGGACGAAGACGACGTTGCAGCAGCCATCCCACTGGACGCCGGCGCGGGGAACGACGAGGAGGGTCTCGTTGTCGTGGAGGAGCACGTCGGCGCGGCCGAACATGTGGGCGCGGAGGAGGCCGTCGGGGTTGTCGAACTCGGCGCGGGCGCGGAGGGTGCGGGTGCGCGGGTCGAGTTCGGTGCTGACCCAGGTGAGGGTGCCGTCGAAGGTGCGGCCGTCGAGGCCATCGAGGTAGAGGCGGACGCGTCGGCCGGGGGCGACGGGGGCGCCGGGGTCGGCGACGTCGAGGAGGGCCCACATGCGCGAGGTGTCGGCGATGGAGAAGAGGGGGCGGGCGGTGTCGACGGATTCGCCGAGGACGGCGTCGCGGCGGACGATGAGGCCGTCGAAGGGGGCGGTCAGGGCGAGGAGGGATTGCGTGTCGCGGTCGTCGACGACGGCGGCGATCTCGCGCTCGGTGAGTCCGAGGGCGCGGAGGCGCTGTGCGGCGCGGGAGAGGGAGATGCGGGCTTCGGCGAGGCGAGTCTCGAGTTCGAGGAGGTCGCGCTGGGCGGTGAGGCCTTTTTCGGCGAGGGCGGATTCGCGGGCGACGTTCTGCTCGCAGAGGGCGACGGAGGCGGATGCCTGGAGGAGGTCGGCCTTGGCGGCGGCGAGTTCGGGGGAGTCGATGCGGGCGAGCACGTCGCCCTTGCGGACGGCGCGGCCGAGATCGGCGGTGACTTCGCGGACGATGCCGGGGACGCGCGAGGCGAGGTGGGCGAAGCGGTTGGCGTCGTAGACGACCTCGGCGTTGCAGGTGAGCCAGTGGGTGATGGGGCGCGGTGCGAGTTCGACGTAGCGGAGGCCGGCGTGCGCGGCGACCTCGGGCGAGGCGAGCTAGACGCGCGTGCGCGTCCGGGTGCAGGCGGGCGATGGGGGCTGTTGGCTGCGGGCGAGTGAGGCGGGGGAGAGGGAGTTTGTGGGCGAGGGCGTCGTGCCGGCGATGATGAGGGTGGCGGCCGCCGGGGGCGGCGGCGCGGCGGCGGCCGCCGCTTCGTTGCACGAGCCTTTGCAGATGGGGCAGAGGGACTCGGGGCAGTCGTGGCCGCCGCACCAGTCGCCGCGCGACTTGAAGGCGGCGACGAGCTGCGGGCGGCAAATCCAGCAGAGGGCTTCGGGGACGTCGTGCTCAGCGCAGTGGCCGAGTTCGGCGATGATCGCGGGCGAGCAGAAAGGGCACTCAGCGGTGGGCAGGGAATGTTCGCACGCGGCGGCGGGGGACACGTTGGCGGATCGGCGCTGGGCAGTCGAGGTGTACCAGTACATGCCGCCGCCGCCGAGGAGCAGGGCGAGGACGATGGACGAGGCGTATTTCCACATGGGTTGGCTTCCTTTGCTGACGGTTGCGGGCGCGCGACGGAGCGGGCGCGTAAGCGAACGGGGCGCAGCGAGAAGCATGCGCCGCCGAACCGGTTGGGCGCGGGGATCAGATGAGCAGCGGGAGCGTTCGTTCGAGGTCGGGTGGGCGGTGGTTGTAGAGCGAGTCGAAGTCGGGATTGCCGGCAGGCGACGGGGCGAAGTCCGTCTCGGGCGGAATGACAGCGACCATCGTCTGTGCGGCAAACTGGACGGAGAGGTCATCGGCGGAGAGGAACGCGGCGAGGTGCGAGCAGAAGCAGGAACCAGCAGGGCGTTCGTCCGGGGGGGCGGGTG
>CAZNDQ010000658.1:0-2282 GCA_964571825.1 uncultured Planctomycetales bacterium
ACCAGGCCGCCATCGGCCGAACGCAGCGGCTGCGCACCGCCAGCCGGATCGACAGGTCCGGCGCCCCGAACGACACCGGCTCCGAGTGCACCAGCTCGTGCAGGATGACGTGCCTCACCCCCGAATGCTCCAGGTCGCAGAACTTCACCAGCCGCTCGAAGTTCCGCATGTGCCCATGCATATCACCCGTCATCACCACCTGCCCGTAGTTCGGAAACGACAGCAGCGAACCCTGACGCAGCGGATCCTGAAGGTTCAGGATCGCCGCGCGGTTCAGCGCCTCAATCGCCGGTTGCGGGTCCTTCATGCGTTCGATTCAGGTGGAGGAGCGGGGCGCGCGCCCGGACCGCCGCTGCCGGTGGTCGGCGGCGTCGCGTCAGCGCTTCCTTCCCGTTCCAGTTTGTGTCGCGCGACGCCCAGACGGGCCAGCACCTCGCGCATGTCCGCCGGCCGGTCGTGCGGATTGTGCTTGCAGCAGTCCATGATCAGCTTTGACCACGCCGCCGGGACGGCCGGATTGTATTCATGCGGTGGCAGCGCGTCACCCGGACCCAGGATGTCCATCGCCGCCTTCCGCGGCTGGCTCGGCAGCACCGTCGGGATCGCCCGACCCGTTACCACCCAGTACATCGCCGCGCCGAGGTTGAACACGTCCGTTCGCTGGTCGATCGGCCGTCGATGCGCCTGCTCCGGCGCAATGTAGTCCGGCGTCCCCTGAATCCGGCTCTTCACGTGCCCCACCGGACAGCTCTGCCCGAAGTCGATCAGCTTCACCCGCCCGTCCGCGCACACCAGGATGTTGTTCGGCTTGATGTCCGCGTGCACGTAGCCCATCTCGTGCAGCGCCGCCAGCCCCTTGGCCGCCTCGCAGAAGATACGCACGATCTCCGACAGCGCCTCCGGCCGGCTCTGCTCCAGCGACGTCCCGTCGACGAACTCCATCACCAGCAGCAGGCTTTTCAGCCGCAACACCTTCCGCAGCCGGTGAATCTCGAAGCACCGCCGCAACGACTCGTGCGTCACCCGGCTCGAAATGCTGTACTCGTTCTCGGCCTGCTCAATGAACCGGTCGTCGGCCGGGCCAGACCGGTCGATCCGCTTCACCGCAAACACCTCGCCCGAAGTGTCCCGCACCACCTTGTAGATGACCGACCGCGCCCCCGTTCCCAGCGGCGCGACGAGCGTATACCCTGGCAGCACCACTTCCGGCATCGATGCTCCGTTTTGGCTTCGACGGACTGGCGGAGATGAGACCCGTGCCGCCGCGCCCGGGGGGAGATTCGCCCGCCGCGCCGGCGACGCTCCGGCGCGCGGATTCGACAGCGCCGCTCACCGGTCCTCGGCCCGTCGCCCGGACTCGGCCAATGCAGCGGCCCACCGCCGGGAGCGATCTTAGCTGCCGCGCAGCGGCATCGTCAACCGCGAGCCAGGTCGCCGCGTGCTTGATGAATTTCGGTGGAAAAAACGATCGGTTAACGGATCAGACCGGTCGAGGAGAGCATGTCACGCAGCAGCGCCGCCTGCCGCGGAAGGTCCGGCCGCCGCGTGATGTCCGACGCCTCCGCCAGCGTCACCCGCGCCGACTGCACCTGCCACCGCGACTGCAGCATCCCCACCAGCTCCCGAAACGCCTCCCACTGCACCCGCGGCAGCTCAGAACCCGACCCCGGCAGGAAACAGATGTGTACTCCCTCCGCCTCGGGGCCGAGCGGCTCCTGCTGCTGCCACCGCTGCGTCGCCGTCACCCGACCGTCTACGTGAACGATGAAGTGAAACGTGTCCTTCGGCGCCGCACGCTGCACTGCCGCCAGCCGCGCACTCGCCGGCCGCGGCGGCTCCGCGTAGTGAATCACGATTGCATCCCACGCACGGTAATCGTCCACCGTCACGTACGAGACCGCGTCCGCCAGCGACGCCTGAACCGCCAGCGCGTCACGCGGGCCGCCCGAAGCGGCCACCTTCGGTTCCGCCAGGTTCAGCGCGGCCGCGCCCAACGTCATGGCGGCCACGAGAGACCCCAGCGTCTTGCCGACTCGCGATGAAGGTTGATTGACCACTCGAGTTACCGCGCCAACGGAAACGTCGCCCCCATACTCTACACCGTCTATCGGCCAATTCCAGACCGCTGTTCAACAAATTATCGGCTGACAACGAAGAAATGCGCCGATCCGGCCGATGATGGTTGCTGGCGCTGTGTGATGACGTGTCGCCGTCAGATGTGCTTCGGTTCTTCCCGCCCGTCGTGTTGCCTACCCGGCGCAGTAGTCGATCAGCCGCGCGAT
>CAZNDQ010000659.1:0-2281 GCA_964571825.1 uncultured Planctomycetales bacterium
GCCAGACGGTGATTTTGGCGCTGATCCAGCTCGGCGCGCTGGGGATCATGATCTTCGGCGGCGTGCTGACGGTGCTGCTCGGGCGGCAGATCAGCCTGCGCGAGTCGATGGCGCTACAGGACGTCGTCAGCCGGCATACGATGGGGCAGATCGGACACCTCGTGAAGTTCATCTTCTTCACGACGATCGCGGTCGAGGCAGTCGGCGCCGTCTGCCTGTATTTCATGTACGACGACGTCCCGGGCGGGACCGGCGAACGGGTCTTCTTCAGCGTGTTCCACTCGGTCAGCGCGTTTTGCAACGCGGGCTTTGCGCTGCGGGCCGACAGCCTGATCGCGTATCGCGCCTGCTGGCAGGTCTACGGTGTGTTCATTCCGCTGATCGTGCTGGGCGGGCTGGGCTTCCCGGCGCTTTACGACGTGTATCAGGTCGGTGCTGCGCGGTGGCGGCGGCGGTCGCGCCGGCAGACGCTGGGCGAATCGACCGAGGCGGCGCCGGCGGGGCGGATCGCGCTTTCGATGCACTCGCGGATCGTGCTGGCCACGTCGCTGACACTGATCGTGCTGGGGGCGGTGCTGCTCTACCTTACCGAGACGCCGGCGCCGTACACTGCGCGGCACCAGGTGAGGATGGACGGGACGGTCATCGTGCCGGACGATCCGACGATGATGTGCGCGATGGGGCCGGGGGAGCGGGCCCTGGCCGCCCTGTTCCAGTCGGTGACGGCGCGGACCGCCGGGTTCAACACCGTGCGGACGGACATGGAGGCGATGTCGCCGGCCTCGCACTTCCTCCTTTGCGTGCTGATGTTCATCGGCGGATCGCCTGCATCGACGGCCGGGGGCATCAAGACGGCGACGTTCGCGGTGCTGCTCCTGGCCGTCTGGGCAAGCCTGCGGCGGCGCGAGCGGGTGGAGGTTTTTTCGCGGACGATCGGCGAAGAAACGCTGCGGCGTGCAGCCGTGGTGACGGTCGGCATGTTTGGCGTGGTCTCGCTGCTGACGTTTCTGATGGCGATGACGCAGAGCGGCACGCTCGAGGAGATTCTCTTCGAGACGGTCTCGGCGTGCGGGACGGTGGGCCTGAGCACGGGAATGACGCCGCGTTTGACAGTGTTCGGGCGGGTGCTGATTATCATCGCCATGTTCGTCGGCCGGCTCGGGCCGCTGACGTTCATGATCGCGCTGACCGGGCGCGCACGCGCGGCGCGGTACGAATACCCCGAGGAGTCCGTCGCCATCGGTTAGCAGCAGCGCGCGCGACGAGGGAATGCGGAGATGCCGAAGTTCGCGGTCATCGGGCTGGGTCATTTCGGGGTGCAGCTCGTGCAGGCGCTCACCTCCGCGGGCGCCGAGGTGATCGCCATCGACAAGGATCGCGAGCTGGTCGAAGAGATGCGCGACGTGGCGACGCTCGCGCTGCGGCTCGACAGCACCGACGAACAGGCCGTGCGGGCGCAGGGTGTCAACGAAGTCGACGTGGCGATCATCGGCATCGGCACGGGCTTCGAGGCAGCGGCGCTGACGACGGCCGTGCTCAAGTCGCTCGGCGTGCCCAAGGTCATCGCGCGGGCGACGAGCCGACGGCGGGCGAAAATCCTCCGCAGCATCGGCGCCGACGAAATCGTCGACCCCGAGGGAGAAGCCGCGACGCGCTGGGCGCAGCGGCTGACGCTGCCGCGCATCCAGGACTACCTCGAACTGGGTGAGAGCTATTCGCTGGTGCAGCTCACGGCGCCGCCGTCGTTCCACAATCGCACGCCGCTGGAACTGAAGCTCCGCCAGAAGTACCGCGTCAACCTCGTCGCGATCCGCCGCAAGGTGCGCGTGCAGACCGATGCCGAGCGGAGCGAATACGAAGGTGAGGTCGTCTCGGTGCCCGACGCCGAAACGCCGATCCTGCCGAACGACACGCTGATCATCGTCGGCTCCAACGAGTCGCTGGCCTCACTTCCCAAGCAGTAGCACTTCCACGCGCCGTGTCCGGCGCGCGGCACCGATCACTCATCAAAACGCGGGCGCACCTGCTCCTCTCCGGGCGCGGCGAGCACTTGCAGCTTCGTCGACGCGGTGCGCCGGCCGTAGCTGACGGTGACGGTATACTCGCCCGCCGGAACGAACTGCGGCAGCGTGCCCCACGGATCGTATTCCGGCAGCTTGTCGGGCTTGTCGTACTGCATGTCCCACGTCACGCGATTCAGGCCGGGCATGTTCGTGCCCGGCAGCTCGCGCACGACGTGGCCGTGGGCGTCGGTGATCGCCACACTCACCTTCTCGGCCGT
>CAZNDQ010000660.1:0-2254 GCA_964571825.1 uncultured Planctomycetales bacterium
GATCGGCGCGGGCAAACGACGCCTCGGAGCAACCATCCGGGGGCGTCGTTACGCCCGCACCGCCAAAACAGACGGCGAAGGAGGAGAAGTCGACGAGGTCGACATCACCGTCGCCGTCGATGTCGGGATTACCGCCCTCGGGTCCGCAGACGATGGTGAGTTTGGCGGAGCCGAGATTGCCCTGAATTTCGAGGCCGGGGATTTCGCCGTCGAAGACGCGTGTGCGGGTGAACTGGCCGGCCGCGGGGGGGATCGTCAGGAGCGTGGAGTCGACGGGCAGGAGGGCCTCGAAGCGGAAAGTGGTGACGAGGAGGCCGTTGGTGTCGACGAGAGCGGGGCTGCCGAGGCGGGCGAGAGCCTGGTAGAGGGCGTCGCCGTCGGCGAAGGAGTTGTTGAGGCCGTCGAGAGAGGAATCGTTGGGGAAGCCGGAGAAGAGCCAGTTGTAGGGGCCGTTGTTGAGGACGCTGAGGAGCTGGAGGTAGTCGGGGTCCCAGTCGAGGATGACGTCGATGGCGGAGACGGAGTGCTGTCCGGCGTCGGCGACGGCGTAGAGCTGGAGTTCGATGATGTCGGCGACTTGGGCGTTTGCGGCGCTGGGGACCCAGACGAGGTCGACGTCGGCGCGTGCGGTGAGGGCGAGGCCGGGGAGGAGGGAGAGGAACAGGCAGAGCGCAGCCTGCTGAACGGGCGAGAGGGAAGCGGGTCGGCGGACGCGGCGCAGGACGGTTGCGGCGGCAACAAGGGGTTGAGCAAAGCGAGCCATTTCGAGTCCTCCTGCGACATCAGGTCGCATCAGAGCGAGGCGTCAGGCGGCGGCACGTGCCACGCCGCGGCCGGTTCATCCAGCGATCCGGCAGGTGCGCGGCGTTGGTTGCGCACGGGTCGGCGCGGTCGGTGTCACGGTCCGGGCGGCAGCCCGGTCGGCGCCAGCCCATCCTGTGCGAGGGGGCGCGGTCTCGGGCGGAGGTTGGGGCGCGCTCCCTGCGTAAAGGCGACGATGTCCTGGACATCGAGGACGCCGTCGCGGTTGAGATCTCCGGCGGCGAGGTGGCCGAGTCCGCGTCGAATCAGCTCAGCGACGGTGATGGAGACGGTGGGCTGATCGGGCGGAGCGGCGAACGGGGCCGCGCAGCAGTCGGGATCACTCTCGTCGAGGAAGTTGTTGGCGATGAAGACGAAGTCCTCGGTGAAGACGACGCCGTTGCCGGTGACGTCGGCATGGGGGGCGGCGGTGCCGCAGGGGGTGTCGACGGCAAGGGGCATGGCGTACTGGGCGGAGAGAGCGCCGAAGTCGAGGATGTCGATGAAGGAGCTGTCGTCCAGGTTGCCGAGGACGAGGGGTTTGGCGGCGGCGTCGAAGTCGGCGACGTAGCTCGTGCCGCTGATCTGGAAGTCGGGGTTATCGAGCGTGCGGCGGAGGGAGTGGAGGCGGTCGCGTGCGGTGATGCAGGAGTAGGCGCCGCAGGGGACTTCGATGGTGTCGGAGGCGGCGCCGGCGGTGAAGGAGAGGGTGGCCTCGACGATGGTGGGCGCGCCGCCGGGGCAATGGCGCAGCTCGAAGGTGATGCAGCGGTCGAAGGGGCCGGGGTCAACGACGCCGGCGAGGCTGAGAGAGACGTCCATGAGGCTGGTGTTGTGGACGGTGATGGTCTGGACGTCGATGGTGATGTTGCCGGCGCAGTCGGCGGCGGTCCAGGTGATGGTGATGGGCGAGTCAGCGGCATCGTAGGGATCGGTGAGATTCGGCTTGCCGTCGCTGCGGACAAAGGTCAGGTCCGGCGCGGCGTCGCAGTCGTCGGTCGCGGTGGCGAGGCCGGGGTCGAGGTTTGCGGCGCAGGTGCCGGCCTCGGCGTGGACGGTGATGTCGGCGGGGATGGTGAGGGACGGCGCCTGGGTATCCTGGACGGCGATGTTCTGGACGCACTGGCCGACGTTGCCGCAGGCGTCGGTGGCGGTCCAGGTGCGGATGATGGTGCCGGTGTAGCAGCCGGGCGGATCGTCGTCGAAGACGTCGGCGAAGGTGACGGCGGGGAGGGGGTCGCAGTTGTCGGTGACGGTGGGGACGCCGACGGAGGTGATGGGCGAGTTGGCGTAGATCGTCATCGTGCCTTCGTAGAAGTCGATGAGGTCGGTGCCGGGGTCTCCGGCGGCGTCGTAGGTGAGGGAGCCGTCGAAGAAGAAGACGCCGGTGAGGCCGAAGTTGCTCGCGGGGGAGTCGGGGGTGACGACGGTGTACCAGTGGATGAGGAAGTCG
>CAZNDQ010000661.1:0-2254 GCA_964571825.1 uncultured Planctomycetales bacterium
CCAGCGCCACCGGCCCCGCCGACCAGCGCCGCGACTACCACGCCAACCACCTCTACAGCACCTACGGCCTCACCGACGCCGCCGGCAACCTCGTCGAAGCCTATCGCTACGACCCCTACGGCCGGCACACGACCCTCACCGACGGCCCCGACCCCGACAACCTCGTCAACTTCAACACCGACGACGTAGCCCTGATCGAGGGCCGATCGACGTTCGACAACCCGGCGCTCTTTACCGGCCGAACCCTCGACCCCGAAAAGGCGTTGCATCAGTATCGCACCCGCGACTTCCACCCTCTGGCGGGCCGCTTCACGTCACGCGACTCGATTGGAATCTGGGGTGACATGTCCAGCCCCGGAAACGGCTACGCATACGCGGCCTCGGCGCCGGCTGCACACGTTGATCCGTGGGGCGAGGAGACACTTGCGGAGGCATTCCAGAAGCGCCAGACCATGCCCAATGATCTCACCTGTCTGCGCGCCAGCGGCGACACCCCGATTCACGGTCGCCTGAGCCCCGAACTCGTCAGGCTGCTGACCTCCGTCAGGCCAACGCCCAATGGCGACCTGCATGAGTTGCAGTGGTGGAAGGATCGCCGCGAGGGCGGGCGGATATATGACGACATCGCTGCCCAACTCGTCAGGTGGCTCAACGAAAAAGTAATCGACCAGGATACATTCAGGCGAATGGAGAACCACGCGCGAAAACTGCTGGGGCCCGTCCCGCCACGTCCATCCGGGGCCCCTGCCAATGCGGCACGGGTCGCCGTGCAACGTTATCTCGACCACCGTAGCGACGGATCATGTGAATACAGTGAAGAGCGGTGGTTGCTTGTCATCACCTTTGAGGATCGTTCGGTCTATCTCTATCGCTTCGCACAGCAAGACACTAGGTGCGAGTACGTATGTGCCTCCGAGCGGTCATGCTCGCGCTCCGTCCACGACAGCGCGTATGACCCGAAGGCAAACAGGGACGTCATTCGAGGCATTACGTTGCGACATGATGCCCTGGAATCCAGTAGTCGGGTTCGTTGACCGTATGGTCCCGGTTACGGCCCATATAGCCGCACCGGGCACCGTCAGAAGGAGCCGTTTCGATGTTACGGAATTCTCTTTCGACCAGCGCCGCGGCGTCCGCGCTGGCTATGCTGTTCACCATCGCTGGCAGCGCTCCCCCCGCCCGCGCCGACTTCATCGGCCATTCCTACGACAACCGCGCCGCCCTGTCCCTCTCCGCCTCCGGCGGCGCCCACCTCGACTGGAACGCCGACCCCGCCAACTGGTACCTCAACGCCCAGGCCTACGTCGATCACCCCGACGCCGGCCCCGGCGGCACCTTCGCCCAGCAGGTCGAATCGTTCTCCCCCGCTGGCACCGGCCTCGTCTCCACCTCTGCCATCTCCGAGGGCAACTTCGCCGGCGTCGATTTCGTCTCCGCCCAGCGCACCGCCGCCGGCGCCGAACTCCTCATCGGCCAGCCCGGCGCCGACGCCCCCTTCGCCGGCCTCTACGCTTCGTCGCCCCCCGTCTCGCAGCTCGCCTTCGCCGACGCCCGCGTCGAGATCAGCAACCTCCTCCGCCTCGTCCCCGACGACCCCGAAAACCCCGTCTCCTTCGCCGACCTGACCGTCTCCCTCGACGGCCTCGTCAACCTCTTCAGCGATAACGCCGCCTTTGTCGAATACCTCGCCTACGTCGAAATCCTTGACCTCGCCGCTCCCGCCGTCCCCGTCTTCTCCCACACGGCCTACAACCGCCTCGACGCTCCCGGCGTCTCCTCCCTCTCCGACTCGCTCGCCTTCACCAGCGCCCCGATCACCCTCGCCACCGGCCGCGACTACTACCTCAACTTCATCTTCGACGTCGAGACCAAAGTCCCCGCCCCCGCCTCCCTCGCCCTCCTCGCCTTTGCCGCCCCCCTCTTCCTCCGCCGCCCGCGCCGCGGCGCCCTCGCCGCGCCCCGCCACTCGCGTTGACGCCTCCCCGCTGCCCGTTCAGAATGCGACCGGCCGGGGGCGGACCCCTCCCGCGCCATGTGCAACCGGCATTGCGCCACCGAAGGGGAGCCCGATGAAAAAGGTCGTCAAGAACGCACGCGAGGCCCTCGAACGCGCCGGCCTCCGCGACAACATGGTCCTCATGGCCGGCGGCTTCGGCCTCTGCGGCATCCCCGAAAACTGCATCGCCGCCATCCGCGACATGGGCACCCGGGGCCTCACCGTCATCTCCAACAACGCCGGCGTCGACGGCTGGGG
>CAZNDQ010000662.1:0-2251 GCA_964571825.1 uncultured Planctomycetales bacterium
AGTCCTGGGTTACTTCCCACGGCCGGATCGTGGACCCCGCGCCGTCACGGGCGACCTCCATCGCCGTGCGCTGGTCGGGCGATGCTCCTTCCCACAGGCGGCACAGGAATGCCTTGTTGTGCGACAGGACGATGACTTGGCAGGCGCGGTCAACAAGCCGCCGGACTTCCTGCACCGTGGTGAGCGAGCGGTGATCGTCCAGGCTCGTGATGGGATCGTCGATAACCACCACCTTGCGCGCCAGGTCGGTTTCCTGGTCGAGGCAGGCGAAGAAGAAGGCGAGCGCGAGCGTGTTCCGGTCACCTGAACTCAATGTGTTGCGGAAGGACGGTCCGGCGGCCGCGCCGGCGGCACCGATGGTCACTGGCGTGTTGTTGATGACGACGCTGTAGTTGCAGGCGGGGCCGGCGCGCGTGTTGGCGACCGCAACATTTCCGAGCCGGAACCCGGCGTTGAACCGCTGGAGGTACAGGTTGACGGCGGTTTCGTAGGCGGGGAAGACATTCTGGCGGTAGTGGTCCAGCTGCTCCCTCACCTGCTCGCGCTGCCGCTCTGTCTGCGCCTTGGCGGCCTTCTCGGCGAGATACTCGTCGCAGCGCGGCGCGATCTCAGGGGTGTGCCTCGCCTTCGTGGCTTGCAGTCTGGCAAGATCCGCGGCGATGGCGGCCGCATCGCCCGCGGCCGCCTGTTCCTTCACAAGCCGGAGGCCCTCGTTGGCACCGGTCAGGCGGACGCCCATTGCCTCGATGTCCTGCCGGTGGTTCTCGTAGGCGGCAATGGCCGCCCTCGCCTCTTCTGAGAGGCGCTGCCGCTCAAGCGGCGATGCCTGCTTGGACTGAAGCGCGGCAATGACGGCTTCGCGAGCCGCCCGCCATGCGCGGGCGATAGCGGCGGTATCGACGGCGAACTCGGGAAGTTCGCTGAAGGGTGACCAGAAGGCGCGCCGTTCGCTCGCGACACGGACGGCGCGCTCGAACGCCGACTGCATGTCGGCGCCGTGCTGCCGGTTGAACTGCGTGAGCGCCTCGCCGATCGCCCGCACGAGTGCGGCGTACTCGGCGCTGAAGTAGGCGCGGTAGTGTGCGAAGACAGTGGAACCCGCGAGGTCCTGGGCGCAGAACGGGCACGAGTTCGCGTCGGCGGGGACGCGGTCCATGCCGGCGACAACCCACTCTTCGCCGCCCCTTCCGATCCCGGCAAAGTGGCGGCGCACCCGCTCAAGTGCGCCAGCATCAATGTCGGCGATTTCGCGCCCAAGCACGGCGTCGATGGCGTCGGTGTCGATCAGCGGAAGCGACAGGCTCTCGAACAGCGGCGCAGCGCGGATGGAGTCTTGCGCACGGACGGCGGCAAGACTGCGCTCCGACTCCTGGATCGCGGCGTCGATGTCCGCTCGCGGTTGAAGCTCGCAGAACTGGTCAACCGTGAAGTTGCCGCGCGCCGTTGCCGGAATCGCGTCGGTGCGGGTGCGCAGCGTGCGGTTATGGCGCTCGATCTGCTCGACGAGCTGCTGAAGCTGCCGGTTGAGGGCGACCCCTTGCGAGCCGAGTATCAGCTCGTGGAGGTTCTGCCGGTGTGCCGGATCAACAGCGAGTCCCGAGCAGACGTTCTGGTCCACGAAGACGTCGTCAAAGACGGCAATCTCCGGCAGGATGCGGTTCCATGCGCCGTTCTCGAACATCGCCGGTGGAGGTCCTCCCGTGCATTCGACGACGATGTGCGGCGCGTGTGCAGCGGCCAGCCGGTGGCGCTCCGCGATGAGAACCGGGTCACCGGTGCCAAGCGATCGGAGGATGGCGGAGAGCGTGGTCTTGCCGCGTCCGTTCTCGGCATAGATCAGCGTCAGGTGCGTGAGCGGGACGACGGCCGCGGCGGCAACGTTGTCGAACTGGCCGATGTTTCTCAGCAGCTGCAGGCGTGTGATCATCGCCAGACCTCTCTCCGCACTCCTTGTCGCGCCGTATCTTCGCAGAACCGGAATGAGGCGGTCCCGCCTGCACATACTGCCGAACCGACTGTCAACGCCGGCGGATGGAGCGGAGGATCGCGAGCGGATCGTCCCACTCCAGGGCTTCACACCAGTCCAGGAACTCGATGGGGTCCAGGCGCCGCTGGCCGGTCAGGGTCTTGTGGACCGTGGTCCGGGGGCGGGACAGGCGCTCGGCGAGCGCCCGCACCGACAGGCCCAACTCGTCCGCCCTGGCGCGGATAAGCCGGGCGAGGCCCTGGTAGGCGGAGTGCTGAAGGGGCT
>CAZNDQ010000663.1:0-2245 GCA_964571825.1 uncultured Planctomycetales bacterium
CCCGTGCTCTCGGGCGGGCAACCCGGACCGCACAAGATCGAGGGCGTCGGCATCGGCTATACGCCGCCGCTCTGGCAGGCGGGGCTGATCGACGCGATCGAGGCCGTCGGCACGTCCGAGGCGAAGGACATGACCCGGCGCCTCGCACGCGAGGAAGGGCTCTTCGCCGGTACCTCGTCCGGGGCGAACGTCATCGCCGCCATCCGCGCCGGCATAACCCTGGGCCCCGCGGCCCACGTCGTCACGCTGATGGTCGATTCAGGACTCAAGTACCTGAGTACGGATGTATACGGCAGGATGACCGGCCAGCGCGACGCGACCACGTAACGGGACGGGGTCGATGGCAGGCGTGCATCAGGACGGATTTCGTCCTGCTGTACCATCGCGCCGTTTGCGCTGTACTCTGTGCGCGACGGGATCGGTACCGGGCAACCCTGTTTGCGCCTCGCCGGAAGGCGAGGCCTCGACTTTGCCGTTTTTCATTCCGCGATGTTGTAGAACAGGCTGGTAGCGGGGTTGGGTCCCCGGCGCAGCATTCGATGCCACGTCGGCCACGCCGCGCAACTCATCGTCTGCAGTCTTTCCACGCAGGGAGTGAAGATATGCGTTCGGCGGCAATGGCCCGCGCAGCGCTCGGTTGAAGATCCAACGCGTCGACCAGCCACGACGCCATGGCGGCGATAATCTCGTCCTTCGACTTGGGCGAGCCGTCAGGGCGGTAGCACCCTGGGCAGCGGTCGCCGCCACCAGCGGGAAGCGTGTCGCCGAGCTTTTTCAGCAACGGCGCGCCGCACGACGCGCAACGGTCGAAAACCCTGGTGGCATGTTCGCGGTTGGTCATGCTACGCGCACCATACCCAGGAAGTGGTCCATGAGCCTGGGTCCGCGCTCCGCCAGAACGCTGGAACCGGTCGAAAAGAGATCGCGGTTGCAGAGGTAGTGGTGGAGCAGGCCGAGCCAGGTGTTGAAGAGCAGACCGAGCGGGAGGTCACGGAGAGTGCCCGCGATGATCTCACGCCGCGCGGCATCGCGGAAGACGTAGGCCACGGCCGATTGCAGGATCACCAGACGTGTGCGGGTGGCAGACGGAAGTTGCGGGCGTTCGACTACGAAATGGGAGTAAAGACGCTCCTGTTCAGCAATGGCACGCACGTGTGCGTTAAGAACGTCGCGGAGTGAAGGCTGCGTCTGAAGCGCAAGTTCCCTCACGCGCGCGGGTACGCGGATCACGATCTCTTCAAGGACGGCAAGAACGAGGTCATCGCGGGTGGGAAAATGTACAAAAACGGTTCCGTGTGCTACGCGGGCGGCGGCAGCAACATCAGCGGTGCTGGTGGCGAGTATGCCCCGGCGGGCAAACACGCGCTGGGCCGCAGCGATGAGTCGAGCCCGCGTACGTGCCTTCCGGGCGCGGCGGGAACTGCCAGCGGGGGCCAGGGTCATGCCGGCGCACTCCGGCGACCGAGGGACTGTGGCGGGTCGATGCGTTGCCGCCCGACTGCGTACGCTTCGCATAGGTACGTCTTGAGTGCACCGTCGAGATCGGCCGCATGCTGGAGGCGGAAACGATAGACCCAGTCATTTCGACCATAATGTTCGACGCGGGTGAAGCGCGGATCATCGACGCGGCGTTTCAGCCAGAGCCCACCCTCAATCCACTGCTTCCGAACGACGGCGCCGGCGAAGCGGACTCGCGCCTGAAAGGTGATGCGCGTGGCTTGTGGGATGACCGTCACAGGTCCGAGGGAACGTACGAACGCAAGATAGTGATCGAACACGCGCCGGAGCGTCGGGTCGCGCCCTCGGAAGTGATAGGCGAGAGAATGGTTCGAGCAGGAATGCCACATGTTTCGCGTGACGAACCGATGTCCGCATCGGCGACAACGCCACAGCGCGGGCGCTTTTCGCACAGCGCGGCGTTTGGTGCGGCGGGCCGGCAAAGTCGATTTCCGTGCCGTCATGATTCGCCTCCCAGGTGACGCTTGAACCACTCGACCATCGTCGCGGAGTAGTCGGGCCCGCCGGGCGGCCGCGTCTGCATGTGCGAGCCGCCGGGGATCTTCAACAGTTCGACCGGCACCCCGGCGGCGCGCAGTTTCGCCGCAAGCTTCTCGGAGTGAGTGAACGGAATCACCTCGTCATTCTCACAGTGAAAAAGCAGGTGAGCTGCGTCGCCCACCGAAACATGTGTGACAGGTGAGGCCTGTGCGGCCAACTGCTGTTCAGAAGAGTCCGGCTCCGTGAA
>CAZNDQ010000664.1:0-2225 GCA_964571825.1 uncultured Planctomycetales bacterium
AGCGCCGCTCCGCCTCCGCCTTGTTCGGATTGCGATCCGGATGGAACTTCTTGGCCAGCCGGCGATAGGCCCGCTTGACCTCCGCCTCGTCGGCCGACGGGCTCACGCCGAGGATCTCGTAATAGTCCTTCTTTTTCATTCGCGTCTGTGGTTCTCCTCGCGCTCAAGCCGGGTCGCATGTCGCCCCGACTACCCGGTGATTATACGCGGCGGGAAGTATCGCCGCAGTGGGGCGCCCGCGCTCCGCTCGCTTGCCGCGCAGCGCATTCGGGCCTAAACTCCCGCGTTCGTCCGCTCCCGGCCGAAGGGCCCCGGGGCGCCACGAAAACCGATGCCATTGCCACACTCGGGGGAGGCCGGCCGACGCATGAACACGCTGACCCGTATCGCCGTCTTCTTCACCATCCTCACCGCCGCGCCGCGACTGACCGTTGCGCAATATTATGAACTCCGCCCGCGTTTCGAGGCCGGCTCCGAGATCTACTACCGCGCGATCTCCAACGGGCACCAGATCGTGCGCAACCCGGCCACGCTCTCGGGCGCCGTCACCAAGACGGAGATGCTGAACGGCTATCGCCTGCGCGTGCTCGACGGGCAGGGGCCGGACCATCATCCGCTGGAGCTGACGTTTCTTTCCTTTGTGCATCGCTACGTCGGCCCGACGCGCGCCGAGTTCGATTCGATGCACCCGGACGAATGCGCCAATGCGGAGCACCGGCGCATCGCCCAGACGCTGCTCGGCACGCCGTTTCAGATCACACTCAACGACGCCGGCGACGTCATCGCCGTCAAGGGTCTCGAATCGTTCATCGCCGAAACGATCAACGGCGCCGACCCGGTGCTCTATTCGATGTATTCGGACCTGATTTCGCCGCAGACGCTCCGCCACATGTTGATGTACCAGTATTTCCGCAACGCGCCGGACGAGGTGCTGCGCGGCGGCGGCTGGCAGGCGCGCATCGAGGATTTGCTGGCCGGCGGGAGCGTCACCGTTCAGCGCGACCTACAATTGACGCTCGAACAGGCGGCTGTCGTCCAGGGTCGTTCCGTGGCGCGAATCCTCATCGACGGGAATATCAGGCAGACCGGCGCGCAGCGCCAGACTCACCCCGAGGCTCCGCGCGTCGGCAGCATCGACGGCAAAGAGGCCGGCACGCTCTACGTCGACGTGGTCAACGGCATTCTGCTCTCGGGCACGTCGCGCATCGTCACCAGCGCCGACGTGGCCTTCCACACCGACGGCGAGATGCTCGAGCGCCGTATCGACCAGCAGACGGCCGCGCAGGTCGAGATGGTCGAGTCGGCGGACGCGCTCAACTGGCGACCGCCCAGACCCGCTCCGCCCGCGACCCAGCCGGCAACGCAACCGGCGGCGTCGCAGCCGTCACTACAGGTGGATACGACGCCGCTCGCGCCGCAGTAAGGATCGAACCCGGCCGGTGCCCCGCTCGACCGTCTCGTTGGGTCGGCGGGCCGCATCGCCGAATCTGTCGAAGGAACCTCCCCTCATGCGTTTCGCGCGAATCCCGTTCATGGCCCTCTTCACGCTCGTCCTTTCTGTCAGCGCTTCGGCCCAGACGATCGACGGCCTGGCGATGCGGACCATCCCCGGCCGCCGGACGTACTACGAGTTGCGGCAGACCCGCGTCGCCGCCGTCCAGACCTTCACCGGCGGCACCCAGCGCCCGCAGGACATCTCGGTCGATACCGCCATGACCTACTCCATCCGCGACGTGCAGAGTCTGGGCTCCGCGGCCGCCATGTTCGAGTTCACCATCCTCTCCCTGCGCAAGAGCGTCTCGGGCGGCAGCTTTTCCGTGTTCTACGATTCGCGCGACCCCGACACCTCCGCCCGCCCCGAAGCCAAAGCGTTCGGCCACCTGCTGAACCGGCCGATCCGCGTGCTCATCAGCCCCAACGGCCGCATCATGCGCGTCTTCGGCCTGACCGAATTGCTGAACGAGGCCGCCGACCTCGCCCCGGGCAATCTGCGCGACGCCGTCTTCGAAGTGATCGGCACCCACGTCCTCGAGTTTGCCCAGGGCGCGTTTCTCGTCGGCGCTGCGCCCCGCCCCACCCCGACCGACACGGCGTGGACCGCGGACTACATCGTGCCGCTCGACGCCGCGCGCCTCCTCCGCGCGCCGCTCTCCGTCACGGTCGCGGCGACCCCGGCCGCCGAGGGCCGCCCCGTCTCACTTCGCTTCAGCGGCGAACTCGCCACC
>CAZNDQ010000665.1:0-2223 GCA_964571825.1 uncultured Planctomycetales bacterium
CGCCGCCCCGACGCAGCCCGCCATGATTCGCCGCATCTTCATCGAAATTCTCCCGCCGGGTCCGGCGCGGACCCCGCCGCGCCGGACGCCTTCGACCGCGCTACTACGTCGGGTTGATGATCAGGTAGTTGATCGCCACCGTTTCCACCGGCATTGGACACGGGCTCGGATCCTCCGGGGTCGGAGGTGCCTCGCCCATCCGCGTCACGCGAAACATGCACGAGCCGGGCGCCTTGCTGTGTACCTGCACGTACCACGAGATCCACGGAAGCGGCGCCCCGTAGGGCGTCGGAAACGGCGGACCGGGTATCGGCCCGGGCGCGAGCGTATCCAACGTCGCCAGGATGATCGAATCGTCCAGATCCGGCGTCCCGCCCGCGATGATCAGATCGTTCGCCAGGGCCACGTCCGCGTAATACCCAATCGTGTGCACGTGCGTGCAGCTCGGCGGGCACGTCGCGGGGCACGAATTGATGCGAATCCAGGCGGCCGGTGGGACAAGCAGCGTCCCGGCCGCACGCGTGATCACCGGCCCGCTGACGTTCACCGCTCCGTTGTCAATGTTCAGCGCCGCCGCGTTCGGCAACCCCGCGCCGGCTGCGCCAAACCCCACCGCATGCACGCCCGCCGCCAGCCGATTAGGTGCGGTGCTCAGCGATACGCCGACCACACCGTCTTCCGTGCCGATTGGACCGCCCCCGAGATTGACGAACTGTCCGGCCGGACCGCTGCCGAACGTCGCGCTGTCCACTGCGGGAGAGGGGCTCGCCGGAACGTAATTCGTGGCGTACACGGCTGAACCGCTCGGACCGAACTGGTCCGCCTCGACGGCATTGCCGGTACCTGCCGTGCCGGCCAAAATCACACTTCCCGCGCTCGTCGGGTCCGGAATGTCCGCCACGATCACGTTCCCCAGCCCCGTCGTCGTCGCCCGGATCGCCTCCGAAAAACTCGTCGTGTTTTCCACCTGCGCGTAGATCGCCCGACCGAGCCCTCCGTTGAGCGCCTTGACCGCGTCGCCGCTGCCCAGGTTCCACGCCGAAACCGCCGCATCCTCAATCACCTCCGGAATCGCCCCGATGGCTGCGCCACCGGTGTTCAGCGCCCAGAGCGCGTTGCTGATACCCTGACTCGCCGCCTTCAGCGCCGCGGCCGCGCCCCCCGTCGTTTTGAGGAACTCCCCCGCCCGCGACGCTCCCGTGTTCGTCACCGAGAACCCCGGCACCCCGCTTGCCACCGACCCCGCATACGGCAGAACCAGCCCACCGACCTCATCGATCAGCGCGCGGATGGCATAGGGTGTCGCCGTCAGTGGCTGGCGCGGCACCAGCGGCGTGTACGCGCCGCCCACCGACGTGTAACGCACCGACGCCTCCAGCCACAGCGCCGTCCCGTCGAACGGCGCGCCGCCAAAGTCGATTTCCACCGTAAACAACCCGTCCGTCACCGCGACCGCCAACACGGTATCTGTGCTGCCGACCTGCGATCCTCCGACCGCCTCATTCCACAGCCGAAACTCGAAATCGACCGTGTCCGTGACCGGCGATCCGCCGTCGCGCAGATCCCCCTGATAGGTGAAGTTCGTCCCAGCCGGCCCCACCGCGCGCGCAGTCGCCGGTCCCCAGACCATGACCGTTGCCAAAACCAGTATCTGCATCGCAGCAGCCCGCCTGACCTGAGGGGCCAATCGAGCCGGGGGAGGGAGATTGGTCGTTGTCGCGTCGTGGGCCGATGTCTTCCGCTGTGTCATCGTACTTTCTCCAGTTGGACTGACATGGCCCTATACAGGCGACGTACGAGGACCGCCGGCGGTTATGCTTCCCGCTGCGCGTGCACATTCCCGCCGCGGAAGCTGCATTGCTCATGCAGCAAGAGCCACCTACGATGTCCGCAGCCGGCGCGGACCGGCCGTAGCTGACCTTAACCTCATTGGCGAGGCCGACTTGGATTCGACAATCCACCAATCCCGACCCGAGACGCCCGATCTGCCCGCCGCCACCACGCTCGACGAGAAGTTGGTGCGGATGCAGCAAATCCTCCGCGAGCTGGGCCGCGTCGCCGTCGCCTTTAGCGCCGGCGTGGACTCGACCCTCGTGCTCTAGGTGGCCCTCGACACACTCGGGCCGGAAAACGTTCTGGCGGTGACGGGGCGGAGCGATTCGCTGGCGGCGGCGGAGTTCGACGCGGCCACAACACTCGACGCCGCCGTCGCCATGTTCGACG
>CAZNDQ010000666.1:0-2217 GCA_964571825.1 uncultured Planctomycetales bacterium
GCTAGTCTCCAGCCAACCTCTACGCATGGAGAGAAGGGCAATTCTGCCGGTGCTGTGTGTAAGCCGACGAACCCAATGAACTGACGAGACTCCTTTAGTTCGGCCGCCCACAGCCCCCAACCGCGCTCACCAATCAAGGACTGGCATCGATCAACCATTGCGTCGCTTTCGGCACGCGAGAGTAGTGCGGGAAAGTACTCCATAACCCTCGGGTCCGCATTGAGCATGGCAAATGGCTCACGATCTTCGGACTTCCATTGCCGCAGGACGAGGCGCTCGGTGTCGAACTCAATGGGGTTAGTCATTTGCGCCGACGATGGCGACGGGTGCCGCATAACGTGAAGGTGACCGGCACGCCGCGGCAAGGGGCCGCTCGGCACCGTTCGATATCGTGCGCCGAGCGGCCCCTTGCCACGGCGTGTCCGTGTCGACCGACATGTTAAGTCGCACGATTACGCTTGTACTTCGCCAGCATGTCGCTCGGCGGGAGTTTTGGCCGCGTACCAGTTGCGGCCTCGAACTCCTCCAGGAAAGCACGGATCGGAGCTTCCATGTCAGCAACCCCCAAGTAAAAATCCTTGGACAACGCGAAGTCTTGGGACGGCACGAAGGTGCGAAGATCACTTGCGTGAAGGTTAATCACCGCACCCTCCTATAGGGGCCTAACGTTTGAGCTGAGCGGCACCCACCGGGAAGGCACCTGGGCCGCGAGGCGGCCAGTGTCATCATCCGCCTCGCGGCCCAGGTGCCTTCCTGGTGGGTATGCATCGTCCTGCGAAGACAGGCAACGGGCGCCCGCAGAAACATCAATAGATAAATCGCACTGAATGGAAGCCTTGAGGTTGTGCCGTATGGGGACGCTCAACTGATGTCTGTGATCTTTGAGATTGCACCGTCCTTGAACTCGAACTCAGAGCGGCCAGACAGGCTCAGAACCTGCCCTTTCTTCAGGCCGTTTGGCAGGTCGGCGGCAACGACGGCGCGGAACGCGATGGTGGCAACTGCTACGGAACCGTGAATCTCGAAGGACTCGATGGTTTGACACCTTTCCGAGAATAGAGAAAGCGACTGCTGCGCAAGGGCCCTGAGTTCCCGACGCGACGGTCTGGTCCCTACTCCAGGCCCGCTTCGCGCAGCGCGGCGACCATGTCGTCGCGCACCGCGAGGAATCGCTGGTTCCCACGGTCCAGCATGCTCCTCTCGACCGCCACCTTCAGGCTCAACTTCGGCTCGTCCGGCGCGCGCGCAGCACGCGCTCAGCCGGATCGAGGAAGCGGCAGTGCCACCAGGGATCCCCCGGAGGTTCCTGCGGTTCGGACTCAGGGCGGAGATCGGTCTGCATCCGCTACCTGCTCCGGTCGTGGCACGCGAGCCGCTACCGGCAGTTCGGTTCGTGCCTGCGGAGCATTATCTGCGCCGGATTGGCCCGGTTCAAGAGCGCGGCGACGGCGGAGATGTGGGGGTTTGCATGGTCGGCTCCTCATGCGTCGAACTCGGTGTGAAGCAAGTCGCACCTCGTCTTGGGCGTGAGCGAAGAGGGTCGCAGTGCGCGGCGCCGCACATCCGGCGCGGCGCGCGCTTGCCCTCCGGCGAATGCGACGCCGCGACCCCCTGATCGCTCCCCACCAGCGCGCGTGCCGGGAACTGGTGGCGCAGTGCCGCCGCGTCCGCTGCCACGGCGCCGTCGGTCGACGCGCCTGCGGTGCATCCGGCCAGCGCCAAAAGCACGGCAGCGCCCGCCGTGGGTTTCCTGAACACGAACCGCCGCGCTCTTGCCATTTCGACCTCCGTTGGCACAGACTCCTCAACGGAGTGTGGCAACGGGCGACTGCCACGCCATGAGGAATCGCTGAGCAATGGCTGATTCTTCGCTGAGTCCACACATGCCTACGGCCGCGCGGTCGGACGAGCTCTTGCGCTTCGGCCCCTTCGAGCTCGACCTGCGGCTGCAGAGCACCCGGCCTGCCTGGGAGGTGAACAACACGGACGAACTGTTCGCCCGCGTCTGGCCGGGGCGTGGTCGTCAGTGACGATGCGCTGACGCAGTGCGTGCACGAACTGCGCCAGGCGCTCGCGCCCGAGGGTGCGGCGATGATCCGCACCGTGCCGCGCCGCGGCTACCGCTTCGATGCGCCGCCGCCGGCCGCATCGCAATCGGCCGCATCGCCGCCGACGAGGCGTCAGGCCGATCGACCCCTGCGCAGCGTAGCGCGCCCC
>CAZNDQ010000667.1:0-2216 GCA_964571825.1 uncultured Planctomycetales bacterium
GGTGGTGCCATCGACGAGGGGGCCGGGGTCGCACCACGGAACAGGCAGGCTGGAGCAGATGACACTGAGTGGGGGATTTGTGGTGCCGAAGGAGATGGAATAGACGTCGCGGCACTGGGCCCATACGAGGTCATCCATGACGAAGATGGGCGCTGACGTGGAGATTTCGACGACAGCAATGCGCGGCGCAGAGACATCGAGCGGCGCCAGTTGCGAAGCGAGGGTGAGCGAATCGGATTCGAGAACCGCGAAGAACTCGTCGTAGGCGGTCATTGTGAGATCGAAACCGGCCGAGGTGAAGGAGCCGAAGTATGCCGAGACGTAGGTCACGGGGGGGCTGAAGTAGATGTATTCGGGCCCGCGTGGGATGCCGCCGTCGGCGAGGGGCGCGGAGGAATTGAAGGCGAGGAAATTGGGCGGCGAATGTCCGGTGACGCCGAAGCCGCCCGCCTGGTTGAGGACAGCGCCGCCGTCGTTTCCACCGGGCCCGACGAAGACGACGCCCTGCGCGGCATAGCGGTTGGTGAGCCGTGTGGTCTGGTTGAAGTTGCTCGGCGCGGTGAAGTCGTCGAATGAAACGGAATCGATCAGGACATTGCTGCGATCCTGCGCGGGCGGAGGCGGGTCGTCGGCAGGGAGCGGCAACACGGGCACGTCGGGGCCGAGCGCGACACCATCGCGGGAGAGTGGGCTGGTCATTTCGGCCTGTGCGACATTCTGGTTTTCGAGGATACCGTTGAATGAAGTCATTTTGGGCGCTTGGCGGAGTTCGCGCGGGAGGCCGCTGGTAACCGGGGTTCGGTTGTCGGCGACGAGGGTGAGGCCGCAGATGGGGCCGTTGGCGTTGATCGTCAGGGCATATTCGCCGACGGGCCCGGCGAAATTCCCCTCCGAGGATGCGCTATAGACGGTGAGGAAGTACTGCCAGTTGTCGTCGGGGTCGAGGGTGTCGACCGCGTAGGGGCAGGAGAAGGCCGGCGGCGGGAAGGCGCAGGGAAAGGTGTCATCGGCGAGTGTCATGCAGGAGAACCGGGTGCTTCGCTCGGAGAGGCAGAAAGCGGGATCGAAGGCGGTGGCAGCGGAGACGGTGTTGACGGTGATCTCGACCTGCGTGCCGGGGGCGGCGGTGAACATCCACGTGTCAACGTAGGCGGAGGGGAAGAGGCTTTGCTGAACGGAGATCGCAGTCGGGCAGCCGCCGTTGAAGGTGAGTTCGGTGGGATGTGCGGTGGCGCCGTCGGGGGGCTGGGGATCGAAGGCGGCGATCGGCGCGGAACAGCAGGGGAAGGTCTCGCAGGTGGTGCCGTCGCCGTGATAGGTAGCGAAATAGGCGTTGCAGAGTTCCTCGCTGACTTCGGCGCACTGCGCGGTCAGGCCGCGCGCGGCGGGGAGTTCGTCGGGCAGCGCGCCGGCGAGGGTGCGGGCGTCAGGCGAAGCGTCGGCGGATCGATGCGGCATGACGCAGTCGGTGAGCGCGCAGACGAACTCGTCGTCGCAGCCTGTATTGACGAGACAGGCGTAGCCGGCGGGGCAATCGGCCGTGGTGGTGCAGGTAGGAAGGTATTCGCAGTATTGGAGGAAGTTAATGCAGGCGCCGTCGCCCTCGGTGGTTTCGAAGCAGCCGCAGTCGAAGGAGCCGCCGCAGGAGGGGTACTCGAACCCGGCGGGGGTGCAGGCGAGGCCTTCGTTGGCACAGCAGGCGCCGAGGACATCGCCGCCGCACTGGACGCCGCCGGTGCAGGGCGCCTGGTCGTCGTGATCGGTGAGTTCGAGGCCGAAGCCGCCGGAATTGCCGCTGAAGCCGTGGATGAGAATGTAATAGACAGCACCCTGCTGTGAGCACCAGGTGACGGTGGAGCCGCGGTTGAGGCCGATGCCGGTGACGTTGCAGGCGGGGTCGAAGGGGCCGGGCTGGTCGTCATTGCCGCCGACGCAGGTGAGCGCGCCGCAGGTGCCGCAATAGACGCGAACCATGGTGTCGTAGTTGGTGGAAGGGTGACAGGTGGTCAAGGTCATTTGATAGCCGGTGCCGACGGTGTAGTACCAGACACCCGGGGCGCTATCGGCGACCACGCAGAAGGGTGCGGCGTCGGGCGCGGCGATGATGGTGGAGTCGACGACGGACGAGCCGGGTGGGAGGAAGCAGGCGCCGGTGCAGGGGGCATTGCCGGGGATGCCGCCGCGCGGCACGGCGGGCGGGCGGAGGGCATGAACCT
>CAZNDQ010000668.1:0-2209 GCA_964571825.1 uncultured Planctomycetales bacterium
ACAGCGCCACGCCGACCCGGAGCCGCGCCGGCAGCGACGTGCCGTAGTGCCAGAAGAGCAGATTCTCGAGGAGGCGGCTGCGGGCGGGCGGCTCGATTTTGTTGAGCCGCTGGGAGCGGGCAAAGCGAAGGTTGGCTTCGAGCCGGCCGTCGCGCGGCATGTACTGCTCGGCGCGGCGGTAATTGAGGATGGCGCGGCCGGTGTCGCCGAGGCGCAGGTAGGTGTTGCCGAGGTTGTAGTAGAGCGGGCCGTTGCGGACGCCGGCGGCGAGGAGTTCCTCGAACTTCGCCGCCGCCTGGCGATAGAGGTCGGCGGCGTCGCGCTGCTGAGCGCGGGGCAGGGCGGCCGCCTCGTCGAACTTCTGCAGCGCCTCGGTGAGCAGCGTCATGTGCGTGCGGCGGGCATCTTCGTTGGCGCGTGCGGCGTGCGGCGCGGCGGCGATAGCGCCGACCAGCGCGAGGGCGAACGCGGCGGATGCGCAAGGCTGCCGGACGGAACAGCGAAGCCGGATCAGAAGCGGCATGATTCGAGTTCCTCCAGACAGGCCCGGCCGGTGGCGACGAGTTCGGCGCCGGTCTGGCCGACGCCGGCGTATTGCGAAAGTTCGCACGTTTCGAGGAGTTGGTCGAAGCGATCGATCTGCTCGGGCGCGACGCCGGCGGCGCGGAGCGCCGCGACGGCCTCTTCGCGCGTCATGGCGCCGTCGGGGCGGTTGAGGCGGTCGGCCATGTAGCCGAGCAGTGCGGCGGCGAGGGCCTCGACGGCGGCGCGGGCGTCGGTGCCGTTCCCGGCGGCGCTGAGCCGGTGGCGCGCGTGGCGCAGCGCGGCGCGGCGGCGGGTGAGCGCGCGGTTGCCGGCGAGGCGGTCGCGGCGCGTCTTGACGAGGCGGAGCACGAGGCAGAGCAGCGGCGCCGCGAGGAGCCAGGCCAGCGCGGCCGAGGGATCGAAGCGCGGCGTGCGGAGCAGGGCGTCGACGTCGGTGTAATTGGCGAGCATGCCGTCGCTGAGGGCGGTGAGCGTCGTCGGGCCGGTCTCGCCGCCGAAGCCGATGACGTCCGAGAGTTCAACGCGCGAGCCGCGCTTGACCTCGATGGGAATGGCCCTGCTGCGGACAGTCTCGAAGGTGCCCTTTTTCGGGTCGAAGTAACTCATCTCGATCGGCGGAATCTCGCGGATGTTTTCGTGCGCGGCGCGGATGCTCTGCGTGAAGACTTTGGAGGAACCCTCGATGACGCCGCCGAGCACGTCCTGCGGCACTTTGAAATCGCGCGTCAGGTCGGCGCTGGCGAGGAGCTGCCGCGGGCCGACACTGTCGAGGCGGGCGTCGCCGCTGACGCGGACGGTCAACGTAATGGGGTCACCGACGTTGACCGCGGTGGGCTTGGCCTTGACGTCGAGTTCGATGCGGCCGACGGCGCCGGTGTAGCTTTCGGGCCGGCCGGCCGTGGGGACGGGCCTGACGTCGACGATCAGCGGGCGGGAGAAGGCGAGCACCTCTTCGGTGCGGCTGACGCGCGAGGTGGAGGAGAGTTCGACGGGGACCATGCCCTTGAAGCGGACGGGGCCGAAGCTGAGCGGGCCCGGCGTCAGCGGCAGATACTGCTTGCGGATGCGGTAGACGTAGTAGTCGTGCTCGGCGCCGTCGTGGCCGATGCGTTTTTCGGCGCGGCGGGGGAAGGAGAAGAGGGCGGTCTCGCGGTCCATGAAGAAACCGGTGCGGCGGGCGAGGGCGTTGATGGAGAAGCCGGCGCCGCTGTTCTGCAGAAAGCGGCGGAGGTAGTCGATCATCGGCTCGGTCTCGCAGCCCTCGACGGTGTCGAGCCAGGGGATTTCGAGCGCCGGCGGTTCGCCGGGGAAGATCGGATCGACGTCGACGGAGCGGCCGCGGTAAACGGGGCGGCGGAGCCAGACGGCGATTTCGACATCAAAGGGCACTTCGATCCAGCACTGCTCCTGCGCCGTGGTCACCTCAATGAAGACGTAGTCCTGCGGCTTGGCGTCGATCACCTCGAAGCCGACGGGGCGGGTTTTGTAATCGCGGCCGCCGTAGGTGCCGGTGATGGGGGGAATGATAAAGCGGCCGGCGCGGCGCGGGACGAGCGTGTAGGTGTAGGTGACGGTTGAGGAGGACTCGACCTGCCGGCCGTTGATCCGCATCGAGAAGCTCGTCATCGACTGGGCACCGCCGTGAAACTGCACGTCACAGTCG
>CAZNDQ010000669.1:0-2208 GCA_964571825.1 uncultured Planctomycetales bacterium
ATCCATCGCATCCATCGCATCGCACCGCACCGTCACACCGCACGCGCACGGAGCGCGTCGCCGTACGCGCACGGAGCGCGTCGCCGCACCGCACGCGCACCGGAGCGCTTCGCCGCTCCCGCACGCGCACCGGAGCGCGTCGCCGCACCGCACGCGCACGGAGCGCTTCGCCGCTCCCGCACGCGCACCGGAGCGCTTCGCCGCACCGCACGCGCACCGGAGCGCGTCGGTGTGGCCAATTCCATGCTCATACGTTTTGTATGCGGCTCGTTTTGGCCGGATTTCGGCCAAAGCGAGCCACTTACGGCACCATGCCCCCCCTTTTGGCCGGATTTCGGCCAAATCGCACCCTATACAAATCGTATCCGCATGGAATTGACCGCCCGCACCACGCTCACCGTCACACCCCGCCGTCGCCACCCCGCCGTCGCCACCCCACCGTCGCCACCCCGCCGTCGCCCCCGCCGTCGCCCCCCCGCCGTCGCCCCGCCGTCGCCACCCACCGTCGCCACCCCACCGTCGCCACCCCACCGTCGCCACCTCGCGGGGCGCGATCGCCGCGGGGTATCCAGCAATGGCGTTGGCGCTCGCGGGCGTCTTGCGATCTTGATCTGCGGCGCCAGCGCGTGCCGGGGTGTCGTTCCCCCAGCCCGAGCGCGAGCGAGGGCTAAGGGGGAACCCGCCGCGCGCAGGCCGGAGGCCGAGCACGGCGGGCCGTGCCGCTCGCTCGATCGCTCGGGGCAGCGAGAGATCGGGATGCCTCAGGTGCCCGAGGGTCTCCGCGGGATCTTCGAAGGCGCGCTGGGCCTGCTGCCGACGGAGGTCTACACGCGCGCCGCCCGTTCCGCCCTCGAGGGTGACGGAGGCGCCGTTGCCATGGCGCTGCTTGCGCTCAGTGTGGCGGTCGGACTGCTCCACGCTGCGGGGTTCGCCATTTACGGACGGCTGCTGGATTCGCCGCAGACGACGGGCGCGACGCGGACCGGGCGGATGAACGAGGTCTGGACGCGGCGGCTTCCGCTGCTCTCGGAGGGCGCGTCGGCCGTGGCACTCGCACACCTCCGCCTGGCGATGCGCACGCCGCGGGGGCGCGCCGTCTTGCTGACGCCACTGCTCATGTTCGGCATCTTCTCGCTGTTCATGTGGCGCGGCGGCGGCGTGCTCGAGTTCGGATCGATGACCTTCAAGAGCGGCATCTCGATGGCCAGCTTCGTTGCAGCGATGTCGCTGCTTTCAATCCTCCCGATCGCGATGAACCAGTTCGCCATCGATCGCGCCGGCCTGACGATGGTCCTGTTGTCGCCGCTGTCTGTGCGCGACTACCTCGCCGGCAAGGCCGCCGGCAACGCCATCGTCACTGGGATCTCGACAAGCGTCGTGGTGCTCGTGTCGGTGCTGCTCTTCCCGACGGGTTCGCCGTGGACGTGGGTGAGCCTCGCGCTCGGGCTCGCGGCGACATGGATCGCGGTGGCGCCTGTGGCCGCGATCGTCTCGGCCATCTTTCCGCGCGCCGTGGACCTCAACTCGGTCGGCCGAGGCAGCAACGCTCATAGCGCGGCGGGACTGCTCGGGATGCTGGCGTTCGTGCTCGCTGGGGGCCCCGCTGTCGCGCTCGCAATCGTCGCCGACCGAGTGCTTGGGCGCCCGGCGCTCGGCGCGCTCCTGATCCTCGCCTGGATGTTGGTGGCGATCGCCGTCAACAGCGTGTTGTCGCGAGTGGCAGAACGGACGTTCGAAGCGCGGCGTGAAAACATTGCGCGCTTGATCGGCTAGGCCCGACAGCAACTCCCGCCGAGGTCAACCTCGCTTACGGTCGGGCTGGAGTTCTTGACCTGTAACTCCGGTTACCCACCGAAGCTCTAGAGTGGGCGCTCGTTACCCTCTGGCGGGCGGCCGAGGCGGATAGTTACCCACCTTCTCTTTGAAAACGCACGATCCAATGGCGATCCGCGCTGGCATCGTGGTTGCTCTATTAGGTGGTGCCGGACATCAATGATGACCGGCCCGCCGCTCTGGTGTTCCGCTGGAGCAACCGCCTCGCCAACACGACCTGCCAACGGCGCAGGGAGATGCTGAAAAGCTCTCCCTGTCCTGCCATGTACGGAGCCCGAGAAACTCAGAACTATGAAGTCAGAATGAAGAATCACGGAGGGAACGGAGAACTGGAAGCCGAGAATCGGAGGGAATGGAGAAGGTGGAGGGACGCTG
>CAZNDQ010000670.1:0-2205 GCA_964571825.1 uncultured Planctomycetales bacterium
AGCGCAGCGCGTCGCCGTCGAGCGTCAGCGCGCAGTGGCATAGCGGGCAGACGGCGGGCGAGGTACCGGCGGGCATGTTCGCCGCTGTGAGTGGAGTCGATGAGGAAACGGCGTGTTCCATGAGTCCGCGTCCGCCTTTAGGCGCCGACGTGCGCGGCGGCGCGCCGGCTGCTACACGATCAGCATCGCGTCTCCGTAACTGTAAAAGCGATAATCGCGCGCGATCGCCTCTTCGTACGCCCGCAGGATGATCTCGCGCGAGGCGAAGGCGAATACCAGGGCCAGCAGCGTGCTGCGCGGCAGGTGGAAGTTCGTGATCAGCCCGTCCGCGCTGCGCACATCCTGTGGTGGCCGGATGAGCAGCCTTGTCTCGCCGCACCCGGCCGTCACCTCGCCCTGCTCGTCGATGCGCGTCTCCAGCACGCGCAGGCTCGTCGTCCCTACGGCGATGACGCGCCCGCCGCGGCGCCTCGTCTGGTTGACTACCGCCGCGGTTGCTTCCGGCAACTCGTAACGCTCGGCGTGCATCGGGTGCTCGTCCAGCGACTCGACCGTGATCGGTAGAAACGTCCCCGGCCCGACGTGCAGCGTCAGCTTCGCCCGTCCGATTCCCGCGTCGTCAAGCTCCCGCAACTGCGCATCGGTAAAATGCAGGCCCGCCGTCGGCGCCGCGATCGCCCCCGCCCGCTGCGCATACACCGTCTGATACCGCTCGCGGTCCAGCCGCTCGCGCGACCCGTCCGCCGCGCCGCGCTGGATGTACGGCGGCAGCGGCGTCAGCCCGCACTGCGCCAGCGCCTCTTCCGCCGGCGCCGGCGGGAGCACGCGCGCCGTCCAGCTTCCGCGCCCAAGCGGTTCCTCGAGCACCAGCGCGTAGCGGTCGCCGCGCAGCCGCAGCACCTCGCCCGCGCGCAGCCGCCGCGAGCGGTTGAGCATCACCCGCCACCGGCCCGGCTCCGGCTCGTCGAGAAACAGCCCGTCGATCCGCGCGCCGCTGCTGCGCCGCGCCAGCAGCCGCGCCGGCAACACGCGCGTGTCGTTGAAGACGAGCAGGTCGCCCGCTCGCAACAGCGCCGCCAGCTCGCCGAACTGCCGATGCGCAATCGCCCCGCTCCGCCGATCGACTACCATCAGCCGGCTTTCGCCGCGCCGAACCGACGGCTCCTGAGCGATCAGACGCTCCGGCAGGTCGTAGTCGAGATCGCTCACCCTCATGGGGAACTCTGCGTCCGCGGCGCAATCTCGACCGTGCAGTTGGCCGCCACGGCCCAGCGCTTCTCGAATTGCTCGCGTCCGAGCACGAAATGCCGCCCACCGGACGCCGCCAGCAGCACCTCCCGCCCGGTGTGCGAGACACCACTCACGAGCCCCCAGTGCATGACGCGCACTTCGTGGTCCGGCGCGCCCGGCGGTGCCGCCTCCGGCGCGCGGTCGAACATCACCAGCGCCGGGCGCCGCTGCCGCACATACTCTTCCAGGTCTGACCAGCGTCCCTTCCTCAGCTTCGCCTCCCAGCCCCGCGCGCGCGCGCAAAAGAGGATGTCGATCGGCGTCGCGCCCCGGTTGTTGAAGGGGATCGAGTCGCACTCGTGCTGCGTGTCAAGAGATGGGTCGAGCACGCCGAACGCCGCCGCCAGTGCCTCCGCCCCGCAGCCCTCGAATGAATGCGCGTCGGGTACGCGCACGTCCCCGATCAGGACGTAGCGTCCGCTCCGCGCCAGCCGCTGTCCATCCTGCGCAAAAGTCAGTGGATCGCGGCAGCCGGCCGTCAGCGCACCCAGCGCCGCCGCTGCGACCGTCAGTCGAATTCGGTTCGCTCGAAGGTTTGCCATTGCTCCCGGCGCTGCGCCCCCGCGTCTGCGCCTCGAAATGGTCCGAGCGGCGCTTCAGTTGGCAATGACGATCGCTGCCGCCCCGCCGATCATGATCGCGGCGAAAATCGCCAGATACATCGCGTTGCTGCTGCCCGCCGGGACGAGCATCCGCGGGTTCTCGGCCAGCACGCGCACATCCTCGTCCGTCAGCGCCGCGACTGTCACCCGCGCCTGCTCCTCGGTGAACCCGCGCACGCGGAGGTGATCGACCAGCAGCTCGCGGTTGGCCAGCCGCAGGGCCTGCTCAGCCACCTGGGCCTGCGCCGCGGCCGCGCGCTCGGCCGCCGCCCGCACGGCCGCAATCCGCTCCGCGTCACGCCGCGCCGCGGCC
>CAZNDQ010000671.1:0-2196 GCA_964571825.1 uncultured Planctomycetales bacterium
TACGCGCCGCGCGCATCGCCCCCGCGCGCCGCAACCCTCCCGCGCCCGAAAAAAGGTCATTTTCGACCCGCGCAAAAGACAAGGACTTATGAACGATCTTCGAACGTAAAACAAGGACTTACGAAAATTTTCGCCCCAACGTGAACCACCAACTTACGGCAATTCCGCCCGTACGAAGAATAAGGAGTTACGTGCGATTTCGCCCGACGTGAAACAACGACTTATGGCGCCCCCGACGCGGCACTCCGCGACTTCTCAACAGGCCACCGGCCACCTATTCTTGCCCCTCCGCCAGCCCCGGTGCCTTGGCCAGCACCCACTCCGACGAGACCGACTTCGGCCGGGTGATCGGCGCCCCAACTGCCCGATTCAGAACGAGTTGCGCCAACATCCCCATCGCCCGCGAGACGCTGAACAGCACCGTGTAATACGACTGCTCCGTCAGCCCGTAGTGGTACAGCAGCGACCCCGAAATCGCGTCCACGTTCGGCCAGCAGTTGGCGATCGGCCCCTTCCCCGCCTTCACCCGCTCGTCGCTGTATTCCTGCAGGACTTTCGGGATCACCTCAAACACCCGCGCCGCCGTCTGGAACACCGGATCTTGCGCAAAATGCCGCTGCCCAAATTCGTGCAACCCCGTGAACCGCGGATCGGTCACGCGCAGCACCGCGTGCCCGTACCCCGGAATCACCTTCCCCGCGTGCAGCGTCTCGAACGCCATCTTGCGCAGTTCATCGTGCGACGGCACACCGCCATACCGCTCCATCGTCTCCAGCACCCACGTCAGACACTCCTGATTGGCCAGCCCGTGCAGCGGCCCCGCCAGCCCGTTCAGCCCCGCCGACACCGCGTAGTACGCATCCGACAGCGCTGACCCCACCGTATGACACGCAAACGCCGAGACGTTTCCTCCCTCGTGGTCCGAGTGAAAACTCAGGTACATCCGCATCAACTCGGCGAACGTCCCGTCCTTGTCCGCCATCCCGAGCATGCGCGCATAGTTCGCCCCCCAGTCGAGGCCCTTCTTCCATGCGACCGGCTCGCCCTTGCCGAAGTGCAGCCGATACACCGCCGCCGCCACCCCCGGCAGCCGCGCCAGGAGTGTGAGCGCATCCTCCAGCGTCGCCTTCCAGAAATCCCCCTTCGCCATGCCCGCGTCATAGCGCCGCCTAAACTCGCTGTCGCGCTCCATGACGAGAATCGCCGTGTTCAGCATGCACATCGGATGGCTGTCCGGCGGCATCGCCCGCAATACGTCCACCACGTACCCCGGCACCTCCGCACGACGGTCGTATTCTGCCTGCAGCGAGCGCTTCAGCGACTCGTCCGGCAGTTCGCCCGTCAGCAGCAGACAGAAGATCTCCTCCGGCCAGAGATGCTTGATCTCCAGCAGCGGTCGGCCGCGGATGATCAAACCCTTGTCAGGCTCCACCACGGACGTGTCGCAGATCATGCTCTTGACGCCGCGCATCCCGCCCAGCGCCTGACCGACCGTCACCTGCGACAGAATCCGGTTGCCGTATTGCTTGTCGAGCGTCTTGTACTTCTCGATCAGTGCGGGAACTCGCTCCGCCAGCACGCGCTGTAGATCGGACATGATGCGGACCTCCAGGTTGGTGCGTCGTGAGTATCGTTCTGCCGGGCATTGCGCGCCCACCCCGCCCGGTTTTCTGCGCTCTGAGTAGCGGCTCCGCGCCGCTGGATCAAGTCCCGCCGCGCGGATTTCCAGCGTTGCATTCGTCGGATGCTCAGGTACCGGAATATAGCACGCTCCGCCGCCGCCCGCAGGTCCCGCCGCCTGCACCGGCCGAACGCACATCTCGCCGGGGTCGATCGCTGCCGGCGCGACTGCACGTCGCAGCGACTGCGCGCGCCGCCTCGCCCCGAATCTCCGGTCGAAGTTGGGTGGCAGTACGGAGTACCGCGCCGCGTGCAGGAAACCGGAGATGTCCCCCTGCGCCCGCCCGAACAAGTGGCCGTGAAAAAAAGAAAGCACCAGGTGCTTGCGCAGGCCCGGTGCTTTCCGGAGGGGAAAGAAGCCGTTGGAGCGAATGCCCTCCTATGAATCCATCGGATGCATCGGCTTCGGGTCAGCCCAACCTTTAGCTTTTGCATTCCGTTAATATCTTATCCAAGTCGTCCCATAAGTCCACCCCACCCCGGCCGCGCATACCCTTAAGCCCGCCAACCGGGGAT
>CAZNDQ010000672.1:0-2186 GCA_964571825.1 uncultured Planctomycetales bacterium
ACTGCATCGTCATCCTGCCCGGTCTTTACGGCGACAACGGCGTGATTCGCACGATGGACCTGTCGGTCTTTCTGCGCGAGCGCGGGTTCCACGTGCTGGCGCTGGAGGTGCGCGGGCACGGGCGGACGGAATGGCGCTACCCCGAGATGGGGCACACGTTCGGCATTCTCGAAGCGGACGACCTGATGGTCGTCTCGGACTGGCTGGAGGAGCTGCCGCACGTGCGGCGGACGGGGCTGATCGGCTACTGCTGGGGGGCGAACATCGCGCTGCTGGCGGGCTGGTACGACGGGCGTCCGCCCGGGCATCCGAGCATCGCCTCCGTCATCGAGCCCTATCTCGCGCCGCCGAGCCCGAAGCGCCGCTTCTCCGCCGGGATCATCTCCTTCTCGCCGATTCTGGCGTGGGAAGTGATGCTCGACGCACTGGATCAGCCCTGCTCGCAGCTCAGCGCGCCGGTCTATCACGCGATCCAGCAGACAGTGCGCGACCGCATGGTGCGGAAGAACCATCCCGAACAGAGCGGCAACCTGCGGCACCTGATCAAGTACGAATACGAGCTGTATTACATCCCGCTGCCGCACGGCGAACTCGACGGCTATCCGTTCATCCGCCTGCTGCCGTACAAGGATGAACCATACCACGACAAGATGACGTACGTCCGCACGCCGACGCTGATCGTGCACGGCAGCAACGACCCGCTGGCGCCGGCGCAGGACGTGGCCGAGTTCGTCGCGCTGACGGACAATCCGCTCGTCGCGGCGCTGATCCTGCCGGGCGGCGGGCACGTCGGCTTCGCGGCCTACGCGGCCGAGTACTACTACAGCCTCGTGACGAGCTTCTTCGATCCGGCACACGGCGCGGCCGCGCAGTACGCGGGCACGCACGTGGACGGCCTGCCCGCCACGGCCGCGGCACAGCGCTGAGCCGCGCGACGGCCCATGTCCCCGTTGCCGCTCCCCCGACCGCCGGTGAAATCCCGGTTGATTTCGCCGCGCGCGCGACAAACAATACCGGCGAGAGCGGGCCCCCCGAGTAACTGCGAGAACCGCGATGCGTACGCTGCTGGCGATCCCCGTCTTCAACGAGGCGCGGCACATCGAGGCCGTGCTGGGGCGCTGCCGGCGGTACGTCGCCAGCATCCTCGTCGTCGACGACGGCTCGACGGACGCGACGCCGCGGCTGCTCGACGGGCACGACCACCGGCCGGGCTTTCAGCGCATCAGGCACCCGGAGAATCGCGGCTACGGGGCCAGTCTGCACTCGGCCTTCCGCTACGCGATCTGTCGCCACTACGACTGGCTGATCACGATCGACTGCGACGGCCAGCACGACCCGGCGCAGATTCCCGATTTTCTCGATGCGGCCGCCGAGGACTGCGCCGACATCATTTCCGGCTCGCGCTACCTCGACCGCTCGCGCCCGGGCGACACGCCGCCGCCCGACCGCCGCGAGATCAACCGCGACATCACGGCGCTGCTCAATGAGTCGCTCGGCCTGGCGCTTACCGACGCCTTCTGCGGCTTCAAGGCGTATCGCGTCGAGGCGCTGCGCCGGCTGGAGATCACGATCCCCGGTTATGCCATGCCGCTGCAGCTCTGGGTGCAGGCGGTGGCGCGGGGGCTGCGCATCCGGGAGATCGCGGTGCGCCTGATCTACAATGACCCCCGGCGGCACTTCGGCGGGATGCTCGACGACCCCGCGACGCGGCGCCAGCACTACCTCGAGACGCTGGTGCGCGAACTGGCCGCGCAGCTTCCCCTGCCCGGACGGGATCGGGAATGGACCTCGCCACAGGACAGCCATCCTCTCTGTTGAACCACGCTGCGCTGCGGACCCCGCCGCGCGACGGCGACGTGCTGATCGAGCCGCCGGCTCCGCGCCTGCCGGAACTGGTGGAGCGGAATCGACGGCTGCTGGACGCCGCGCCGATGACGATTCTCGGCGCGCCGCCGGCGGCGATTCGTTCTCGTGAACGGCGGCGGCTTGGTTTGCCGCCTGATGCGCCGCTGATCGTGCTCGGGCATCAGCCGGAGTTCATTCATCCGGGGGTGTGGGCGAAGAACGTCGTCGCGGCGCGGCTGGCGGCGCGGCTGTCCGGGCGGGCACTGCACCTGGTCGTCGATGAAAACTCGCCGGGGCAGACCTGGCTGCCGCGCTTGGCGAGATCGGCAACGACAACGCCC
>CAZNDQ010000673.1:0-2184 GCA_964571825.1 uncultured Planctomycetales bacterium
CAGCGCCATCGAGAAGCGCACGGTGGACGGCCCGTGCGAGCTGACGCCGACCGGTTTCGACGGCGACGCTGTGCAGGAGACCGCTGTGCACGGCGGCCCAAATAAGGCCATCCTGTGCTACGCACTGGCACATTACGATTTCTGGAGGGAGCGGTTGCCGCGGGGGCCGCGCGAACCCGGCGGATTCGGCGAAAACCTCACGCTCGCCGGACTGAGCGAGCACGAAGTGTGCATCGGCGACCGATTCGCTGTCGGCTCGGCCGTCATCGAAGTCAGCCAGCCGCGCGAACCATGCTATAAGCTCGGCCTGTTCCACGACCTGAAAGAGCTGCCGCTCATCGTCCGTGAGTGCGGCTATGCGGGGTTCTACTGCCGGGTTATCAGGCCGGGTTTCGTTTCGGCAGGTGACGAGGTGCGTCTGCTCGCCCGGCCGCATCCAACCGCAACCATCGCCCACGCCAACCGCCTGATCGTGCAGGAGCCGCCCGACGAGCAGGCCATCGCCGCGCTGATCGCAGTTCCCATGTTGAACGAGTCCTTTTGCCGCTCGCTGCGAAAGCGACTCGCGCCCGAGCGAACCCGCCCCTGACTTTGCCCGCGCATCGCAGCCGCGCCGCTATTCCGCTATGCTCTCGGCGATGGCCGCCCCGACCGAGCAACAGCCGTGGACGATCGTCCGCCTGCTGAATACGACGCGCGACTGGCTATCCGGGCGCGGCGTGGACGAGCCGCGTGTCAGCGCCGAGTTGCTGCTCGCGCACGTCCTCGGCTGCCGCAAGATCGACCTCTACACCGCGTTCGAGCGCGTGCCCGACCCCGAGCAGCTCGCCCGCTACCGCGAGCTCGTCCGCCGCGCCGGCGACCTCGTACCGATCGCCTACCTCATCGGCACCAAGGAGTTCTACTCGCTCGAGTTCGAGGTGACGCCGGACGTGCTGATCCCGCGGCCGGAAACGGAAGCCCTTGTTTCGCGGGCGATCTCAATCTGTCGGCAGCAGAGCGAGGCGCCGCAGTTGCTCGACGTCGGCACGGGCAGTGGCTGCATCGCCGTCGCCGTTTGCCGAAACGCCCCGGCCGCGCGCTGCCTGGCCACGGATGTGTCGGAGGTCGCCATCGAAGTGGCCCGCCGCAACATCGACCGCCACGGCCTCGCCGTTCGCATCTCGACCCTCGTCGCCGACGGCCTTGACCTTCGCGGCTCGCCCTGGGCCGACGCTTGTTTCGACCTCGTGCTGAGTAACCCCCCCTACGTGGCCGTGAGCGATACGGCCGGGCTGGCCGAGAATGTCCGCCGCCACGAGCCCCACCTGGCCCTCTTCGCCGGGTCCGACGGCCTACAGTTCTTCCGCCTCTTTGCCGAAAGCGCCGCCGCGCGGCTCCGGCCCGGCGGGACGCTGCTGCTCGAAATCGGCGCCGGGCAGAAGGAACGCGTGCTCGGTGTCTTTGCCGCCGCCGCCGGCTGGCACCACGCCGGGACGTACCGTGATGCCGGCGACCCACACGAACGGGTGTTGGAATTCCGACGCATTGCCGATTAGATTGCGCGGGTTCGCCGCACGCGGTCGCGGTGAAAACGAACGAACAACTCCACCAGGTGGGGACGAAAACGTGGACCAGTTTGTGATTACGGGCGGGGCGCGCCTGCGCGGCACCGTTGACATCAGCGGCTCGAAGAATGCCGCCCTGCCGATCATGGCGGCGTCAATCCTTTGCGACGGGCCGATCGTCCTGCGCAGCGTCCCCGACCTCGCTGATGTGCGCAGCATGGCGACGCTGCTGCAAAAACTCGGCGTCAACGTTCGACGCGACGAAGACGGCACCATGCACCTTAAGGTCGAGGACGAACTCAACTGCCACGCCGACTACGACCTCGTCAAGCAGATGCGCGCCAGCATTTGCGTCACCGGGCCGCTGCTGGCCAAGCGCAAACGGGCGCAGGTCGCCATGCCCGGCGGCTGCGCCATCGGCGACCGGCCGATCGACCTGCACCTCAACGCCTTTCGCCGGCTCGGCGCCGACATCGAGCTGCTCGGCGGCGACGTACACGTCCAGGCGAAAAGGCTCGTCGGCACGGAGCTGTTCCTTGGCGGGGCGTTCGGCTCGACCGTCACCGGCACGGAGAACGCGATGATGGCGGCCGTGCTCGCCGACGGCACCACCATCCTCGAAAACGCCGCCTGCGAG
>CAZNDQ010000674.1:0-2184 GCA_964571825.1 uncultured Planctomycetales bacterium
CCCCACCCCCCCCGCTAACCCTCGTACAACAACTCGCGCAGCGCCCCCTCCTCCGCATCCCGCAGCATCACCGCCAGCGTCTCTTCGCGCATCCGTTCCGCCTGCCGAAAACACTTCGCCTCCGGCCGCAGCCGATAGGTCGCCAGCACCCGCTCCGTCGTCACGAACGGCCCCACCCGCAGCAGCCGGCACCACAGATCGAAATCCATCGCCAGTTCGAGCCCGGTATCCAGCGGCCCGGCCCGCTCCCACGCCGCCCGCCGGAAAAACACCCCCGGCTGCGCGATCCAGTTCCGCCGCCAGTTCAGCAGCCCTCGACGCGTCACCTCCCCCTGCCGACGCACCGTGCTCGTCCCGTCCGGATGCTCCAGCCGCACCGCCCCCACAACCGCAACCGCCTCCGGGTTCCGCTCCAGCACCTCAACGGCGTGCGCGAGCGCTCCCTCCTCATACCGGTCGTCCGCGTTCAGCCACCCCATCACCGACCCGCTCGCCCGCGCCAGCCCTTGATTGAGTCCTGCGCTCTGCCCGCCGTCTGGCGCGCTAACCCATCCGCTGACCCGCGACGCAAAGCGTCGAACGATCTCCACGCTCCCGTCCGTGCTCCCCCCGTCCTGAATGAAGTACTCGATCGCCACACCCCGCTGCTCGACCACGGAGCGAATCGTCGCCTCGAGGTACGGTGCAGTATTCAGACAGGGTGTGACAACACTCACCGCGGGGCGGACGGACGGAAAGGACGCAGTCTGGCCGCACGGAGTCGCCATAGGCTACTCCATTTATCGGCCCTGCGCGTCCCCATCATTCAGGCTGGGCCGGCGAACACCTGTTCGTTATCGATGGGCGGGCTCGGGTTCCGGCTTCGACCGGCCGCCTGCATGTACATCAAACTCAAAGACCTCGCCCCTCACCGTCACTCGCACGACGGCCCCCTCCCCGATCCGCCCCTCCACAAGCTGCTTAGCCAGCGGGTTCTCGATCTCCCGCTGAATCAGTCGCCGCAGCGGCCGCGCCCCATACACCGGGTCGTACCCGTCGATCGCCAGCTTCCGCTTCGCCTCCTCCGTCAACTGCAGCGTGATGTTCCGCCCCGCCAGCCGCTCCCGCAGCCGCCGAACCTGAATCTCCACGATCCCCGCGATGTCCTCCCGGCTCAGCCGCTGGAACACGATCGTCTCGTCCACCCGATTCAGAAACTCCGGCCGGAAATGACGCTTGAGCTGCTCGGACACCTGCAACTCGATCTCTGTGTCCGTCCCCCCCTGCTCGCTCAGCCGCTGAATCTGCTCGCTCCCAATGTTGCTCGTCATCACCAGGATCGTGTTGCGGAAGTCCACCGTCCGCCCGTGCCCGTCCGTCAGCCGCCCATCATCAAACACCTGCAATAGCACGTTGAACACGTCCCGGTGCGCCTTCTCGATCTCGTCGAACAGCACCACGCTGTATGGCCGGCGGTGCACCGCCTCCGTCAGCACACCCCCCTCCTCATACCCAACGTACCCCGGCGGTGCCCCGATCAGCCGCGCCACCGCGTGCTGCTCCATGAACTCGCTCATGTCCACGCGCACGAACGCCGACTCATCATCGAACAGGAACTCCGCCAGCGCCTTGCACAGCTCCGTCTTGCCCACGCCCGTCGGCCCGAGAAACAAAAACACCCCGATCGGCCGCTGCGGATCGCCCAACCCCGCCCGCGACCGCCGCACCGCGTCGCTCACCGCCGCCACCGCCTGATCCTGCCCGATGACCCGCTCGTGCAGCCGCGCCTCCATGTGCGCCAACTTCTCGCGCTCCCCTTCCAGCATCCGCGCCACCGGAATCCCCGTCCATTGATTCACGACCTCCGCGATCTCCTCCACCGTCACCTCTTCGCGCACCAGCCCCGCCCCATCGCGCTGCAGCGCCATCAGTGACGCCTCCGCCTCGTCGATCTGCTTCGTCAGCTCCCGAATCTCCCCGTACTGAATCCGCGCCGCTTTCTCCAGATCGCCGCCCCGCTGCGCAATCTCCAGCTCCGTCTTCTTCCGCGCCACCTCATCCTTGAGCGTCTTGATCTTCCGCAGGATCCCCACCTCGTTCTCCCACCGCGCCGTCAGCGCCGAGTTCTGCTCGCCCAGTGCCGCAAGCTGCCGGTTGACGCGCTCCAGTTGCTGCTTCGACGCCTCGTCCTTCTCCTTGCGCACC
>CAZNDQ010000675.1:0-2168 GCA_964571825.1 uncultured Planctomycetales bacterium
CCTCCCTCTCGGCGCGCCTCGCCGCAGAGGAAAGCCGCGAGGACTATCACAGCGGCCCGACTGACCCGCGCTTCTGGAAGCCCTCCGTCGAACGCTTCGCCCTGGCGTGCCTCGCCCAGACCGACATGCGCGCCCGGCTCCTCCGCGCGCGAAAGGGCGGGCAGCAGGTGGCGTTCCTCTGGGCGCCGCTCTGTGCGCCCGACGGCGCCCGCCTCGGCGGAGTCGCGCTCGTCGTTCAACTTGCCTCCGAGCAGCAGCTCGCCCCGCTCCTCGAACGCCTCGGCACCCTCGTCCGCCTCGCCGGCTGTTCGCTCGAACTCGTCGGCCTGCGGCCCGAGCCGCGCGACGGCGGCGCCGCCACGGCCGCCGACCCGCACGATGCCCTCGCCCGCGCCGCTGCCTGCACGACCCTCGAACAACTGGCGATCTCCATCACCAATTCCCTCCGCCGCCGACTCAACTGCGAGCAGGTCGCACTCGGACTGGTCGAGCGCCGCCGCGCCCGCGTTGTCTCCATCTCCGGGCTCGCCGAGGTCCGCCAGCAGAGCCCCGGCGTCGTCGCTCTCCGCGCGGCCATGGAGGAGTGCCTCGACCACAAGGGCCTCATCGTCTGCCAGCGCGAGGCCGACTGGTCCGAACGCCCGCTCAACTCCGAACATCGCCTGCACAAACAGTGGCAGGCCGCCGCAAGCGGCGACGCCGTCGCCTCTCTGCCGCTCACCGCCGGCCGCGCCGCCGTCGCCGTCATCAGCTTCCGCCGCCGCTCCGATTCGCCCTTCTCGCGCGAGGAGATGGACCAGGTCCGCGCCGCCGTCGAGCCCTACGCCCCCGCGCTGCTCCTCGCCCAGCGCGCCCACCGCACCGTCATCGCCCACGCCCGCGATACCGTCCGCGAGAAGATCGCCGCGCTGCTCGCCCCCGGACGCCTCGGCCGCAGAATCGCCGCCGGCGCCGCCGCCCTCGCGCTGCTCTGGTTCCTCTTCGGCACGATGCATTACGAAGTGACCGTGCCCTGCACCGTCCGCCCGGCCCAGATGCGTCACCTCGCCGCACCCTTCGAGGGCGTGCTCGCCTCGGCCGACCGCCTCGCCGGAGACGTCGTCCGCGCCGGCGACCTGCTCTGCACTCTCGATTCGCGCGACCTCGAACTCCAGCGCGCCGACCTCGCCGCCCAGCTCGCCGTCCTCGAACGCGCAAAAGACCTCGCCATGGCGCAGAACAACCCGGCGCAGGTCCAGGTTGTGCTCGCCAATCAGGAACTCGCCCGCGTTCGCCTCGGCATCGTCGAGCGCCGCCTCGAACAGGCGCGCCTCGTCGCGCCCTACGACGGCCTCATCGTCCGCGGCGACCTGCGCACCCGCGTCGGCTCCGTGCTTGCGCAGGGTGATCCGCTCTTCGAGATCGCGCCGCTCGACCGCTGGACCCTCGAACTCGAAGTCCCTGAACACGTCGCCGCCGATCTCGCCGGCGGGCTCCCCGGCAGCTTCGCCCTCCACGCGCGCCCCGAACGCAGCCGCGCCTTCCGCATCTCGCACGTCATCCCCGCCGCCGAGGTCCGCGACACGCGCAACGTCTTCCTCGCCGAAGCCGATCTCGAATACGCCCAGCCGTGGATGCGCCCCGGCATGGAGGGCGCGGCGAAAGTGGACTTCGGGCGCCGCCGCGTCTGGTGGGTCGCCCTGCACCGCGTCCTTGACTATCTCCACCTGAAGCTGTGGCTATGAGCGATGCCCCGCAAAACGCAGCCCCGCGCCTCGCCGAGCGGCTCGCCCCCGCCCGCGTCGGCGTTCGCCAGGATCTCAAGGTCGACCGCCAGCTTTACCGCGGCCGGCCGGGCTACGTCGTCAGTGACCCCGTCACCTTCCAGAGCCACCGCCTCGAACCGCACGAATACGAAATCCTCGTCGCCATCCGCCCCGAATCGACCCTCGGCGAAATCTTCCAGCGCCTCGTCGAGGATGAGCGCCTGCCCATCGACGCCGAGGACGAGTTCTACACCTTCGTCACCACGCTCCACCGCCTCAACCTGCTCAACCTCCCCATCTCCGACGAGAAACTGCTCTATCAGCGATTCGAGGCCGCCCGCCGCGCCCGCCGCCAGGCGCGGATGCGCAGCATCCTCTTTTTCCGCGTGCCCCTGCTCAACCCCGACGACTTCCTCTCGCGCA
>CAZNDQ010000676.1:0-2161 GCA_964571825.1 uncultured Planctomycetales bacterium
CCGTTCGGCGCCGACCGGATCGTGCCGCTGGCCGGCGGCGAGTCGCTGGGGTGGAGGCTGGTGCGCTGACGGGACGCACGGATGTGTCCCAGGCGATGGAATGTGCCCGCGATCTCGGCGCCCCGTGGTTCGAGCCGTTTCGCCGCTGTGCCGGGCCCAGCGACCCGCGCCCGGCCGGCCGCCTCGACCTCGCGTTGCTGACCCGCTTCGCCGCCGCGCGTGGCGTGCGCACCGAGGACGGACTGCCGTTGCGTTTCGTCGAGGTTCGGCACGCCACGGCGGCCGCCTACGAAGGCGCGATCGGCGAATCGGGCGCCGTGGCGACGCGCACGCACGGGCCGGGCATGCTGCACGACTGGTTCAACGCGCTGGCCTGGCTCGCCTTCCCGCGCATCAAGGCGCGGCTGAACCGGTTGCACCGCGACGCGCTTGCGGCGAGCACGAGCCGGACGGTCGGGCGCGGAGCCCTGCGTGACGCAGCGACGCTGCTCGACGAGAACGGCGCGCTGTTCGCGTGTCGCGATCCGGACCTGGCGGCCAGCCTGCGCAGCCGCAACTGGCGCGCCATGTTCGTCGATGCGCGCGAGCAATTCGCGGCAGGGGCGACGGTACAGGTACTCGGCCACGGTCTGTGCGAGAAGCTGCTCGCGCCATACAAGGCGCTGTGCGCGCATGCGTGGGTCGTCGAACTGCCGGTCGACGCATCGGCGGAACACGATGGCGACGCGCTCGACGCAATGGTCGCGGCGCAGTTGCGGCCGGACGCGCTGTGCGTGGCGCACCTGCACCCGCTGCCGCTGCTCGGCGTTCCCGGCTGGTGGCCGGCCAACGTCGATCCGGCGTTCTACGACGATCCGGCCGTGTTCAGGCGCGCGCGCCGCGCAGCATGAAAAAAACCCGCCGGCGCTTGCGCGGCGGCGGGTTCCTCGGGGCGCCGGACGTGCCGGCGCTGCGCTGTCGATCAGACCGTGGCCAGCAGGCCGGCGTGGAAGCCGTCCATCGTCGCCGACAGTACTGCGTTGGGGCCAACGAAGAGACTTTCGACGTTCCCGTAGTCGGAGGCCGCGACCCCTTCAAGCACGACCGAGCCGACGCTTGTAGGCTCTCCGCGGAAGGTCTGGCCGGTGAAGTCCAACTTCAGCCAGCCAGTGCCGTCGTCGCCGATCACAATCAATTGCGAAGCGCCGAGGAAATCCTCGTACGACAGGTTTGTGTCGGCGTTGGTGGTCTCTGTTTCGGTATCCGTCGCACCCGGAAGCTTCGAGGCCGTGTCGTCCTTGTCAAGTGCGTCGACCAGAAAGATCCGGTCCGTGCCAACCTGGAAATCCATGATCACGTCGTGGCCATTGTCGGTGCGCATCGAATAGACGAAGGCGTCCGCGATGCCATCGGCGGTGGCCACCGTGTCGCCCAGTGCGCCGCCGTACAGCGTGTCGCCGCCCGCCTGACCGAACAAAAGGTCTGATCCTGCGCCGCCGGCCATCGTCTCGTTGCCGTCCGGCACGACCGCGTCGAGGGTGATGCGGTCGATCCTCATGCCAACGCCCCACTCGTCGACGACACCATCAGTGGCCTCGTAGGCCCTGATCTCGAGGTCGGTCGTGTCCATGCCGGGTGCTCCGGTCACGGTCCAGGTCCACACCTGACGACTCTCCGAAACGTCTTCTGGAGGGTTCGGCGGATTGGTCCCCGACCATGTATCCGTCAGTCCGTCGTAGCGCGCAATCTCGACGCCGCCCCAATGTACTGTCAACGAACTGTCGCCATCATCCTTCGACACCTGAATCGAAAGCGTGTATGTCTCGTCAGGCTCGGTGTGGATCGACTGGCTGATCGAGGATCCGCCGCTCGTTCCGTCGAACACGGTTTCCCAGTAGAACCGCCCGCCGCCCCCGGTGTCGTCCGACCAACCCCAAGTTGGGTCAGCCCACGGGTAATCGTTCGCGAGGATTTCCATCGGGCCGCCGGTGAACTGCTCGAGAGGCCCGACGGGGGGATCGTCCTCGGTTGGACCGACTGTGATCGACGACGAGGCGCTTCCGATAGTCCAGCCGTTGTTCGCCGTGGTGGTGAACACGTCATCACCTTCTTCGAACCCGCCACCGCTGGTGTTCCAGTACTCGAACTGATAGTTCCGGACGCTGCCGCCCGCACCGCCAAT
>CAZNDQ010000677.1:0-2149 GCA_964571825.1 uncultured Planctomycetales bacterium
ACTCGGTAAAGGACTGCGGAATTTTCAATTAGCGAGGTCACCGCCGCGTCACGCTGCTCATTTTCAAGCAGTCGAATGGCGCTTATTAGCTTCCGCGTGAGGGCTTGGTGTACTCTAGGAGCGTGTCCGACTAACCTCGCAGTCGCATGAACGGGGGGTTAAATTAGAGAGACTGAGCCGGATGTGCACACTCTCCCGCGCCGAACCCCGATGGCGAAGAAATTCCGACGGTACGAACCGGACCAGATCCACCTCTTTCCGCCGTCGCCCAGGGACTGGCTGCCGGGGGATCATCTGGTCTTCGTGCTGAGCGACGTGGTGGACACGCTGGACCTCTCGGCGATTTACGCGGCGTATGGAGAGGAGCGGGGGAACCCGCCGTACCATCCGCTGCTGATGGTGAAGATCCTGCTTTACGGGTACGCGCGCGGGATCTACAGTTCGCGGAGGCTGGCGCGGGCGTGCCAGGAGGACGTGGCGTTCCGGGTGTTGTGTGGAGAGAACCAGCCGGACTTCCGCACGATTTCGGACTTCCGGAAGATCCATCTGAAGGCGTTCGCGGCGCTGTTCCTCCAGGTGCTCCAACTGTGCCAGCACGCGGGGATGGTGAAGCTGGGGCACGTGGCGATCGACGGAACGAAGGTCAAGGCGTCGGCGAGCAAGCACAAGGCGATGAGCTATGGGCGGATGAAGGAGGAAGAGGCGCGGCTGAAGAAGGAGATCGCGAAACTGCTGCGGGAATCCGACGTAACGGACGGGACGGAGGACCGGTTGTACGGAAGGGACAAGCGAGGCGATGAGTTGCCGGAGGAGCTGGCCCACCACCAGAGCCGGCTGAAGAAGATTCAGGAGGCGAAGGCGGCGCTGGAAGCGCGGGCGCGGGCGGCGGCCCTCGAAGCGGGCGCCACGGAGGAGGAAGCGGAAGAGGCGGAGCCGGAGGCAAAGGCGCAGTACAACTTCACGGACCCCGAGAGCCGGATCATGCCGTCGGGGGGCAAGACGACGTTCGAGCAGGCGTACAACGCGCAGGCCGCGGTGGATCATGAGAGCCAGGTGATCGTTGCGGTGGATGTCCTTCAGACGAGTACGGACAAGAACCAGTTGGTGCCGATGGTGGAGCGGGCATGCGAGAACCTTCAGGAGACGCCGGAGGTCTTCAGCGCGGACGCGGGCTACTGGGTGGAGGAGGACCTGGCGGTGCTGGACGAGTACGAAATCGAGGCGGTGGTGGCGCCGGAGCGGATCCGTCACTCCGAATGGCGCGGGCAAGGAAGCCTGAATGGAGAGCCGCCGCCGGAGTCTTCACGCAAGCAACGCATGCGGCACCGGCTACGGACGGTGGAGGGCCGGGCCGAGTACGACAAGCGCAAGATCACGGTGGAGCCGGTCTTCGGGCAGATCAAGGAGGCTCGGGGATTCCGCCGCTTTTCCTTCCGGGGCCATGAGAAGGCGGGCCTGGAGTGGATGCTCGTGTGCGCGGTGCACAATCTGCTCAAACTGTGCGGCCATCAACGGATGGCGATGGCGGCAGCCGCCTGATCGGGGGGTGGGAGAGGTCCGCGAGGCTCCCGAACGGCGGGAGGAAACCGCCCTCGGCCTCCGGAATCCGGTCGTCCCGGCCCCCAACGCGGCATTCCGCCCAGCGACGCGACGGTCAAATTCCGGACCGCGGACCGGGAGATCGCTCTCGGCTCAGCTCAATCTCGGACGGACTCCTAGCCGCAGAGGCCGCACTCGGCAACCAGATACTACGTCCACGCTGGTGCTGCCCACGCATCCCCTCCGTCGCGGCTCGGTGGCTCGTGCGGTGCCTGGAGGTGCACGTCATCGGGGCTGACGACCAGCCCCCCCGGCTTGCGACCCTCCTCCAGGGCGCGAGAAATCACGGCATGGCAGGCCGCCTCGAGCCAGCCCCGCCCCTCGCGCGGACCGGCTCGGCGCGCTGCGGCGGCCGCGGCCACGTAGGAGTACGTTTCGGTCGCGATGCGGAGCCGATAGCCAAGTCGGCGCGCCAGGGATCTCACGGCCTTGAACTCCTCGTGGAGCTGCCTGCGGTAGAGGCATGCCAGCGTGACTGCCGTATGCGGTGGCACTGCGATCCGGTATTCGAGCCGGTCGGCGAGCTCGGCGATGACGCCGGCGCCCAGTA
>CAZNDQ010000678.1:0-2144 GCA_964571825.1 uncultured Planctomycetales bacterium
AGTGGGGTCGGTCGGGGGCAAGCGCAGGGCGTGGGCTGGCGAGTAGATGAAGGCGCGTTGGGTTCGCCGGGTTATCTGGAGTCTCCGCGGGCGGGCCGCCACGTACCGGCGGCGGCCCGCCTTCACGCTCATCGAGCTGCTGGTAGTCGTCGCCGTGATCGGCGTCCTGATCGGAATTCTGCTTCCAGTCTTGGGGACAGCAAAGCGGAAAGCTCGAGATGCGGCGTGTCTTTCCAACCACCGGCAGTTCGGCGTCGCTCTTGGCCTCTATTTTATCGACTACGACAACTTCCCGGTGGCGGTCAGTGACCCGCAGAGCATCTTCTACATGTATGGAAACACGAGCAGTTGGGCGGGCGTTGATTGGTTCGGAGACGATCGCACCGGTTTGTCGGTCTGGCTCCTCCAGCAACGGCCCGTCAACAAGTATCTGCAGAACGACAACAACGAGTTCGCCCGTTCAGAAGTGTTCATGTGTCCGAATGATGACAGCATGCGCTATACGACCTCCGATGAGCGGATCAGCTGGGAAGTTTGGGGCGCCCACACGACCGCGTTCGAAGGCGCGACGACGGTGTATGCGGTAACGGGCACGAGCTATTTCCTCAATGACTGGTGCTTCGTTGATCCGCAGTCCATGTTCGCCGTCGGTTCGAACTATCGATTTTACCGCGACGATCTGGGTCCGGATGATGTGATCGCTTCGCCTTCACGCTTCGTACTGATCTGTGATGCCGGCCAGCATGGCGCGGGGCGCTTTCCCCTGGAGACTCGTCAGCTCTTCAACAAGGTGTACGGCTGGTGGCATGGCTACGAGATCGGAAACATGACGTTTCTGGACGGGTCCGCGCGGCGGGAGCAGATGGGCGATGTCACCACGTCCACTTACACTTTCTACTCGAACCCGTCCGTCCAGTCCATCGGCGGCAAGCGGATGGCGTGGGGCGGCACCTGACGTCTTCAGAGGTCAGAGGTCAGACGTCAGCCTGATCTCTGAGCGCTGATATCTGATCTCTGATCTCCTCCTGGACGGCCGCTGTACAATCCCACCCTGCGGGCGGACGGACGAAAGGCGGTGCGGACGATGCGGCTCCTGGCGGCGATTGGCGAGACCTCGCTGGTGGAACTGGCGCGGCTGCGGCCGGCGGGCGGGGCTGCGATCCTCGCCAAGCTCGAGTGGGAGAATCCGACGGGCAGCATGAAAGACCGTATGGCCCGCGCCGTCATCGAGCGAGCCGAGGCGGACGGTCGGCTGCGGCCCGGCGCGACGGTCGTCGAGTACACCGGCGGCAGCACCGGAGCGGCGCTGGCGCTCGTCTGCGCCGCGAAAGGGTACCCCTTGCGCATCGTCACCTCCGATGCCTTCAGTCGCGATAAGCTCGATCACATGGCGGCGCTGGGAGCGGAACTGATCTTCGTTCCCAGCGAAGGCGGCCTCACCACCAGGAAGCTCATCCTCGACATGATCGAACAGGCGCAGCGGCTCAGCCGCGACGAGGGGGCGTACCTCGTCGATCAACTCAGCAACGCCGACAGCATCGCGGGGTACGAGGCGCTGGGCGAAGAGATCTGGCGGCAGACGGCCGGGCGCGTGGACGCCTTCGTGCATAGCGTGGGGACGGCGGCGTCGCTGCGCGGCGTGGCGACGGTGCTCACACGCCACAAGCCCGAGGTGCGCATCGTTGCTGTCGAGCCCGCCGAGTCGGCGGTGTTGTCGGGCGGGGAGGCGGGGCCGCACAAGATCGAGGGCGTGGGGATCGGCTACACGCCGCCGCTCTGGGACGGGTCGCTCGTTGACGAGATCGTGCCGATCGCTACGGCGGCCGCGAAGGAGATGGCGCGGCGTCTGGCGCGCGAGGAAGGGCTCTTTGCGGGCACATCGTCAGGGGCGAACGTGCTGGCGGCGCAGCAGGTGGCGCAGCGACTCGACGGCGGCGCGACGGTGGTGACGCTGATGTGCGACTCGGGGCTGAAGTACGTGAGTACGGATGTGTACCGCCGCGGCGCGGCGAATGTCGAATCCCGGCGCGCCGGGAATGACTGAATGACGAATGATGAGTGGCGGACCGATTACAGCGCGTGGTGTTCGAACGCAGCGGCGATTCCGTCATGCCCGCGCAGCCTGCCCTCGCGCAGGCGGGGGG
>CAZNDQ010000679.1:0-2134 GCA_964571825.1 uncultured Planctomycetales bacterium
GTCGGCGACGAAGCCGGCGAGGTCGCGGCCGCGGACGTTGCACTGGACGACGATGCGGCGCCGGCCCCATTCGCGGTGGATCGTGGCGGGGCCCTCGGTCTGGCGGATGCGGGAGAGTCGCCGCAGGGGAATGCGCTGGCCGTCGGGGGCGGGGAGGAGGATGTCGCCGACGGCTTCGGGGTCGCTGCGGTAGCGCTCGGGGAGGCGGACGACGAGGTCGAAGCGGCGCTGGTCCTGGCGGACCTGGCCGACGGTGATACCGCCGAGGGCTTCGACGAGGTCGAGGACCTTGCGCGCGGGGAGGCCGTAGCGGGCGACGGCGTCCTGATCGACGACGATTTCGAGGACGGGCAGTCCGGTGAGCTGTTCGACGGAGACGTCGGCGGCGCCGGGGATGCGTTCGAGCGCTTCGCGGACGGCGGCGGCCTTTTCGCGCAAGACTTCGAGGTCGTCGCCGAAGATCTTGACGCCGAGGTCGCTGCGCACGCCGGCGATCATCTCGTTCATACGCATTTCGATGGGCTGGGTGAAGACGAGGTTCTGGCCGGGGAGGTCGGTGAGCACGTCGTGCATGGCGGCGGCGAGGTCAGCCTGGGTGGCGGCGCGTTTCCACTGTCGGCGCGGGGAGAGGGTGATGAAGACATCGGTGAGTTCGAGGCCCATGGGGTCGGTGGCGATCTCGGCGGCGCCGGTGCGGCTCCAGACGTGGCGGATTTCGTCGGGGAAGCGTTCGCGGAGGAGTTGTTCGATGCGGGTGTTGTAGCGGACGGATTCGTCGAGGGCGATGCCGGAGAGGCGGACGGCGTTGAAGACGATGGCCTGTTCGTAGAGGCGGGGGACGAACTCGGCGCCGAGGCGCGTGGCGAGGGCGGCGCCGGCGGCGAGCAGGGCGCCGCAGAGGATGAGCGTCGTGACGCGGAAACGGAGGGCGAAGCGCAGCAAGGGGCGGTACAGCGCTTGCGCGGCGCGGACGAGGGGGTTTTCGCGCTCGCGGACGCGGCGGTGAAGGAGGAGGCTGGTGAGTACGGGCATGAGGGTGAGGGAGAAGAGGAGCGAGCCGGCGAGGGCGAAGACGACGGTGAGGGCCATGGGGCGGAAGAGTTTTCCCTCGACGCCTTCGAGCAGCAGGATCGGCAGATAGACGACCATGATGATCAGTTCGCCGAACATGGTGGGGCGGCGGACTTCGAGGGCGGCGTCGCGGACGATGTCGAGGATGGAGCGGCGGTCGTCGCGGCGGGCGAGCCGGCGCGTGCAATTCTCGACGAGGATGACGGAGCTGTCGACGACGAGGCCGAAGTCGATGGCGCCGAGGCTGAGCAGGCTGGCGGAGATGGCGAAGCGGAGCATGCCGCCGGCGGCGAAGAGCATGGCGAGAGGGATGGCGAGGGCGACGATGAGTCCGGCGCGGAGGTTGCCGAGGAAGGCGAAGAGCACGGCGACGACGAGGAGCGCGCCTTCGGCGAGATTGCGGCGGACGGTGGCGATGACCTGATCGACGAGTTCGGTGCGTTTGTAGACGATGGTGAGGTTCACGTCGGGGGGGAGAGACTTGCGGACTTCGTCCACGCGGGCTTCGAGGCGGCGGGTGACCTCGTGCGCGTTCTCGCCCATGAGAAGGAAGGCGAGGCCGTAGACGACTTCGCCACGGCCGTCGGCGGTGACGGCGCCGCGGCGGATTTCGTGGCCCTCGCGTACTTCGGCGACATCGCGGACGCGGATGGGGACGCCGTTGCGGGCCTCGATGACGATGTTGGCGATCCGGTTCTCGTCGGTGGTGAGGGCGGAGCCGTGGACGAGGATGTTTTCACCGACGTGTTCGATGTTGCCGCCACCGACGCTGAGGTTGTTCTGCTGGAGCGCGGCGAAAACCTGGTCGAAGGTGAGGCCGTGTTTGATGAGGCGGTCGGGATCAAGCAGAACGTGATATTGGAGGCGCTCGCCGCCCCAGGTGTTGACCTCGGCGACGCCGGGGACGGATTGGAGCTGGGGGCGGATGATCCAGTCGTGGATGGTGGTCAGTTCGCGGAGGGAGCGGGTGGGGCTGGTGAGGATGTAATGGAAGATTTCGCCGAGGCCGGTGGAGATGGGGCCGAGCTGGGGGCGGTCGACGCCGGCGGGAAGTTCGGCGGCG
>CAZNDQ010000680.1:0-2127 GCA_964571825.1 uncultured Planctomycetales bacterium
GTGACGAGCGTCGGGTCGGAGGCGTTGTTGTCCAGGAGTATCCGGCGGAGGTCGCGGTCGAGCAGGACGCGAAGTGAATTGCCGGCGTGAATCGCCCGGCCGGACATGGTCGTGCCCGGAATGCCGATGCCGGTCGGGTCGACGACCACGTAACTTCCATCGCCCGTGACACGTATTGCGTCGGCCGTCGCGGCCACGCTTCCATCATGCAGGTAGGGGGCTTTGAGATACGTGCCCAGCAGGCCGGGGACCTTGTAGCCGCCGTCGGGGTTGTCGAGGCCCGGGGGAAGGACGAGGTTGCTCGGCGTGCCGGGAGCCGGGGGGAGCGCGATCAATTCGTGATCGGGTGCGAGCGGCACGGTCTGGTCGAAGCTCGGCAGCAAGGGCTCGATCAGGATGCCATCATAGATGCGGCGGCCTTTGGCGCGCCGGGGGCTGGTGTTGATTTCCGCGAGCGGGATGATCTGGCCGTTGGTGAAGTAGGGCGGTGCGTGGCAGGAGATGCAGTCCGCGGCGCGGAAGACCTCGGCGCCGCGGAGGACGGAGCCGTCGCGGAGGTTGAGCAGATTCTCGAGCGACGTGTTGGGCGGGACGGTGAGGCTCTGCTGGAAGGCGGACAGGGCCAGCGCGGAATACATGAAGGTTTCATGGGGCGGGCTGAAGACCAGGCCGTTGAGGGAAAACAGCGAGGGTTCGGGAAAACCGGGAAGCTCGAGGAGCACGCCGCGCTCGGCGTCGGGGAAATGGTCGTGCAGCCACTCCGACGGTCGCACGTCATCGGGCAGGCGCAACGCGGGGTCGCGGGCGTTCTGCAGGACGAGTCCGAGATAAACCTCCGGGTCGAGGTCGGCGACGCGGCGACTGAGGGTCGCCGGCGCGAGGAAGTTGATTTCAAAAGCATGCACGGCGCTGGAGATCGCGGCGACGCCGCCAAACGGCCCGATCTGAAAGCCGCCATCCCAGCCCATGCCGCCCTCACCAAAGACGAAGCAGTCGGGAATCCTGCTGACGGCGGTGGTGGCATCGGCGGCCGCGTCGAAGCCGCCCGGCGGAATGGTGAGGACCAGATCGTCAACGGCCGTCTCGAATGCCACCGGGTCGGGCAGTTGAACTGTGTGGCCATTGCTGTCGATGATGCGTCGCCCGGTCGGGGGAAAACGCAGGTCGAAGGGGTCGATCTGATGCTTGTTGAAGCGGAGGAAGGAAGAAGTCGTGTTCTCCGAAAGCGCGAGAAACAGGCCGATGTTCAAATCGGGGTTGGCCCGGCCGGGGACGATGCGGCCGGACGCGGGGTCCACCGAGGCGTGGCAGGCGGCGCAGGTCACGCCGCTCCGCAGCCCGACGGGCGCGGTCTGTCCGGCGGCGATGTCCATGCCGGTGCTGACGAGCGAGCCGGCGGGGAAGACGGTGGAGCCGAGCCGCAGATCGCGGACGGGGCGGATTTTCAAATTGGTATCCATCAGGCGCGGCCGTAGCGCGAAGGTGAGGATTGCCTGCCGTCGAAACGCGTGGATGCCGTCGGGGTCGTCGGCGGGGTCGACTGGCGCGAGCGTGTCGAGGGTGATGGCGAAGAGCTGGTTGGTCTCGGCGAAAATCTGTCCGATCGAGGCTGGGTCGCCCAGCAGTTGATTGAAGAAACGGTCGCGGCCGTCGGCGATCAGTTGCTCGGTGATCTCGATCAGGCCGAGGCGAGCGAAACTGGCGGGGGCGGCGGGATCGAGGCCGGCGGCGATGACGAGCGAGCGCGCTTCGTCGGGGCTCAGGAGCGAGCCGAAATAGTCGTAGGAGCCGATGGGCAGCGTCGGCGCGGGCGCGAGGAGGGAGCAGAGGGTCGGGTCGTCGCAAGGCGGAATGGGCGTCGTGAGGATCGAGAGCGTGTCGCAGCCGGGCAGGGCCAGTGCGAGCAGCAGCAGGGCGAGCCAGGCGCGATCGCGGCGTAGTTCACCGCTCGGGATCACTCGCCGGTGGAGCATGGCATGTCTCAGCGATCTGAATGGAGGCGGGGGGGATCGAACCCCTCGCCAATCGCCCATTGTAGCACAAAATCAAGGGTAGGCTCACCTATAGGCTCACCTCGTCCGGGGCGGGCAAAGCTTCCTGTTGAATTGCAGCGAGTGGTTGAGGCAT
>CAZNDQ010000681.1:0-2122 GCA_964571825.1 uncultured Planctomycetales bacterium
CGTGCCAGCGGCAGCGTCGCGCGCGACTCGCTCGTGAACAGCCGCACGCCGTCGAGGCTGCTGACTCCGGCTCCCAGACTGATGTCATGAACCGGTTGCTTGACGTCAATCGTGACATGCAGCTCGAATGGCGCGGCGAAGGCGACGCGCGGCGTAGCACGGCCGTCGGCGTCGAAGAGCGCCGCGCGAACGATCTCTGCGTCTAGAGTCGTGGTGCGCGCGGCCAGGCCGCGGCAGTCGACGTCCGCACTGGGTGCCGCGTGCTTCATCATCTCCAGGTAAACGCCCAGGCCCTCGCCGACGCTTCCGTCATGGCGCAGCCGTCCACGTTCCAACACGATGCACCGGTCGCAGAGCTGTTGCACGGCGGCAAGGTTGTGGCTGACGAAGAGCACTGTGCGGCCGCTGTGTGCGACGCCGCGCATGCGCCCGAGGCACTTTTTCTGAAACGGCGCGTCTCCCACCGCCAGCACTTCGTCAATGAGCAGGATTTCCGGCTGGAGGTGAGCCGCGACGGCAAAGGCCAGCCGCACTTGCATCCCGCTCGAATAGCGCTTGACCGGCGTATCGAGGAACGGGCCGATGTCGGCGAAAGCGACAATGTCGTCGAAGTGGCGGCGGATTTCGTGGCGCGTCATGCCGAGGATCGCGCCGTTGAAACGGATGTTTTCCCGGCCGGTCAGGTCCGGGTGGAATCCGGTGCCTACTTCGAGCAGAGCGGCAATGCGCCCGACAATCCGCGCGCTGCCCTCACTGGGGTCGGTGATGCGGCTCAGAAGTTTGAGCAGGGTGCTCTTGCCCGCGCCGTTTCGCCCGATGACGCCGACGACCTGCCCGCGTGCGACGCGGAAGCTCACGTCCCGCAGCGCCCAGAACGGCTCAGCGCGTCGCGCGATCAGGGTCTGCGCGCCACGTTCACCGAGGCGATACGCCTTTCCCAGATTCCGGATGTCGATGATCGCTGATTCCATGGCTACGCCACGTCCGCGAAACTGCGCTCTTCGCGGCGGAAGAAAAAAAGCCCGCTGACGAGCAGGGCGACGCTCGAAGAGAGCGAGAGGACAAACATCTCCGCCGGGAACTGCACCGTGCCCAGCGCCGCCCAGCGAAACGCCTCGACGACGCCGGCCATCGGATTGATTGCGTAGATCGCCTTCCACTTGTCCGGCACCAGCAACGCCGGGTACGCCACCGGCGAAATGAACAGCCAGAACTGTACGAGCAGCGGCACCGCGTGCCGCACGTCGCGGAAGCGCACGTTCAATGCCGCCAGCCACAGCCCCACGCCCAGCGCGCAAACCACTGCGACGAGCACGATGAACGGCGCTGCCACCAGCGCTGCCGTCGGCGCCACACCGGCCGCGGCCAGCATCACCAGCAGCAGGGCAAAGCCGATGAGCAAGTCAAGCAGACCGGGTACGACGGCCGAGAGTGGCAACAACAGCCGCGGGAAGTAGATCTTGTTGATCGTGGGCAGGTTATTAACGACGCTCTGCGATACCTGCGTCAATGCGCCGGCGAAGTAGGTCCAGATGAGCAGCCCGCTGAATGCGAACAGCGGATACGGCGCGCCGTCCGAGGGCACGCCCGCCAGCCGCCCGAAGACGAAGGTGAATACAAGCATGGCGGCGATCGGCTGAATCAGCGCCCACGCGGCGCCGAGGAGCGTCTGCTTGTAGCGCACCTTCAGCTCGCGCCAGACGAGGAACGCCAACAGTTCGCGCCGCTGCCATAGTTCCACCAGTTCGACCGGCGACCAGCCTTTCCGCGGGCGAAGATAGGTCACACCGGCGCCGTCGGCTGACGCAGCCGCCTCAGCGCCAATCGGCGCGGGCATGCCAGGGACAGGTTGAAGCTGCACGGTCGGACCGCCTCCTGTGCGAATCGGGGCAAACCTGTTATCGGTCAATGCGAGGGGGCGATGAAGCAGACCGCCCGGCCGCAGGCGGAATGGGGCCAAATGTTGCGCGGAGGTTGGAGGTGTGGGAGCGTTGGGCGGAAGAATATCAGGAGCCCCTCAGGCTCCTAAGTGACTCCGGTAATGCTGATAATGCGGATGAGAGGAGTCGAACCTCCACGAGCGTAAGCTCACAGGCACCTGAAGCCTGCGCGTCTGCCAATT
>CAZNDQ010000682.1:0-2120 GCA_964571825.1 uncultured Planctomycetales bacterium
GCGGTGAAGCCGCCGCCCTGCACGACGGTGAGGGAGGCGTCGACGCGGTGGAAGATGGTGCCGTCGTAGAAGTCGTCGTCGACGTATTGGAGGAAGTTGGCGACGGTGAGCGGGGCGAGTTCGTCGTAGAGTTCGACGTTGAAGTTGCCGAGCGAGGTGCGGATGCGGACGCGGGTGCGGTTGGTGGCGTCGAGTTCGCAGGCGTCACCGACGCCATTTCCGTCGGAGTCTGACTGGTCGGCGTTAACGACGGTGGGGCAGTTGTCTTCGGTGTCGGGGATGAGGTCGCCGTCGAGGTCGCGTGGTTCCTCGCCGGAGTAGGGGTTGGGGAGGGGGACAGCGCGGGTGTCGATGCTGAGGGCGGTGCTGAGGCAGTCGGCCCCCATGAGCGGGACGACCATCAGGGCCGCCAGATAGGCCAGACATCTGCCTCGCATGCCGATCGCCTCATCCCGAAGTCGTTTGAAGAGCCCCCCGGTTGTCAGGCAATTATATCCCGGCCCGCGTGCCCGGGAAGCGAATTGGGGAGGGAGCCGGGCGCGCGCCTATCCCGCTGCACAATATCGGCACCTGCGGCGGGCATCCCGCGAAGGCTGCGTCGCGTGGGGGTCCGGAAAGGGTCATTGCGGGTCGGCGGTGTCGTCCGGTTGCGGCACGGGAGCGGCGGCGTCCGGCTCATCGGCGTCGGCCGGTGCGGCTGCGGGCGCGGAGCCGTCGCCGGATTCGTCGGCGGGCGGCTCGGGTGCTGGCGCCGGTTCCTCTGGCGGCGAGGGCTCGGCGCGCGGCTGGGATGGCGGCTGGTCGGTCGTTTCCGCGGGGGCCGCGGTCGGGGCTCCGGCGGGCGCTGTGGCATCGGGGTCCGGCTGCGGCACTGCGGCTGCGTCGGGTTCGGCGGTCGGGGCGGTCGGGGTCAGCGGCGTCTCGACCGGCGGAGGCGGCGGAGGCGGCGGGGCGAAAACGATCGGCTGGCTGATGCGCGGGAGGCGCTCGAGGCTGTCGGCAGCGCGTGTGCGGACGTAGGAGTCGGCGAAGCGTGCGTCGGCGAGGAGGGCGTCGTAGATTTTTTTCGCGTCGTCGAAGCGGCCCTGTTCCTCGCGGATGGTGGCGAGGGCGAGCTGGGCGCGGCCGACGGCGGACACGTTTTTCGGGTGTTCGCGGGTGATCTGCTCGTAGATTTCGGCGGAAGTATCGAGGAGGGCGGTCTTTTCGGCGGCGTCGCGCGCGCGGTCGAAGCCGACGGCGTACTGCCAGGCGACGTTGCCGGCGAGGTGCAGCGCTTCGAGGCGGAGGGCGGGCTGGTCTGAGGAGCCGAGGTTGCGGAGTCGGTTGATGAGGTTCATGGGATCGGCGGGGGACGTTCCGGTGAGGAGGGTGCCGGATTCACGTCGCATTTCGGCGAAGCGGTTCCAGGCTTCGAGCTGGCGGTTCTGGTACGAGTTTCGCCAGATGGCGCCGCCGACGAGGATGACGACGACGACGAGGAGTCCGCCGGCGACGTAGGCGCCGTACTTGTTGAAGAACTCGCGTGACTCCATGAGCATGCGGGCCAGTTCGTTCTGCTGCAACTCGTGTCTGCGCTGCGCCTTCATGATGATTTCTTTCCTGGCGGGGGCTCGACCGTCTGTCGCGGCGCGACGAGCACCCGGATCTGACACTTCCTGGAGAGGCTGCCGCTCTCCCCGATTCTCACTTCACAGGATTCGCGTTCTTTTTCGTAGCGGAGCGTGTAGACGCCCTGCTCGAACTGGGAGTTGACGAGTCGCCAGCGGGCGATGGGCATCTGCTCGACGTAGAAGTCGCGGACGTGGACGCGCCGGGCGGAGCCCTCGTACACGTGGCGCACCTGGCGGAGCCCTCCGCTGGTGATGTCCATCGACAGGCCGTCGACGATGGAGAAGCCGAGCGGGACGGGGATGTCGCCAAAATAGGGGTTGCTGACCGGCGTCAGGCGGACGGGCGTGCTGGCGTAGGGCTGGTTCTGGCTGCAACCGGCGGCCGGTGCGAGGCAGAGCGCCGTCGCGGCGAATCGGAGAGCGATCATGTCCGCCATAGGAGCCGATCCAATAGGGAAACCCGCGGGCGGCCTGTGAGGAAAAGTTCCCTATTTACACCGGGCGGTC
>CAZNDQ010000683.1:0-2115 GCA_964571825.1 uncultured Planctomycetales bacterium
GGCGGGGGTCGCACTGCTTGAAGCAGTGGCACACGGAGGAGGGGCTACGCCGGCACGATTCAGGATCGGTGGCCCGTCGGGAGCCGGGCGGCGAATGGGGCGTGGCGGTCGGGCGCACAGTGAGCATTTGGTGCGCGGACGATGAGTGGGCGCGGGGCGGGGGTCGCACTGCTTGAAGCAGTGGCACACGGAGGAGGGGCTACGCCGGCACGATTCAGGATCGGTGGCCCGTCGGGAGCCGGGCGGCGAATGGGGCGTGGCGGTCGGGCGCACAGTGAGCATTTGGTGCGCGGACGATGAGTGGGCGCGGGGCGGGGGTCGCACTGCTTGAAGCAGTGGCACACGGAGGAGAGGCTACGTCGGCACGATTCAGGTTCGGCGGCCCGTCGGGAGGCGCGCGGCGAATGGGGCGTGGTGGTCGGGCGCACGTTGAGGATTTGGCGCGGGGACGATGGACGGGCGCGGGGTGGGAGTCGCACTGCGCAAAGAGCAGTGGCACAAGACGTGTGATGCGTGGCACGAGGGGCGCCGGGCAGCACGGGGGAGCGTTCGCCATTGCCACCGGCGCGCTTCAGGCGCCGAACTGGGTGGCGAAGGAGGCGAAGTCGGCCAGATCGACGTCACCATCGCCGTCGAGGTCGGAGGCGGCGAATTCGTCGGGAGAGCAACCCTCGGGAGGCTTGGTGCCGCCGCCGCTGAAACAGATGGCCAGCGTAGCAAAGTCGTTGAGGTCGACGGTGCAGTTGTTGTCGAAGTCAGCGGGCGAAGGCGCGAACTGGACCTCGTCGGCGCCCATATCGACGCGGCACTCGCTCACGCGCGCCTGGCCGTCGATGTCGGTTTCGCCGGGCTGCGGGACGAAGGCGGGGTCGCCGGCGTCGATGCAGGGGGATTCGAGCAACAGGTGGAGGTCGTCGTCGAGGGTGCCGGAGGTGTCGTCGGGGCCGTCGGCGTCGACAAATAGGGGATCGGCGTTGATGTTGCCGATTCCGCCTCCCGGCCAGCCGCCGTCAATGTCGCAATACGCAATGTTGGTCGCCGCGGAACCCGAGTTACGAATCTGCGCATCCGAGTTCACGCCACCGCTGTCGCTGTTGTTCCAGAAGATCGTGTTGGAAATGTTCGCGATGCTCCCACCGCCGGAATTATGGTTGTAGATGCCGCCGCCCTCCGTACCGGCCGTGTTGTGCGCGAGCGTACAATTGGTCATGTCCAGAACACCCTGCGGCCAGCCGGGATCGGTGAAGCACCAGATCGCGCCGGCGAGCTGCGTCGCGGTGTTGCCGCTGAAGGTGCAGTTGCGCAGCGCAGCTCGCGCGCCGTTCTGATTGACAAACCCGCCGCCGAGAAGCGCTGAGTTGCCGAGGAATCGGCAGCGCTCGAGGCGCGCGAGCCTCGGTGCGGAGTTGGTATTATGGAATGCCCCTCCGCCGCCGCCGGTGGTGTTGCCGATGAAGTCGCAATTCAACAGGATGAGAGAGCCGTCGTTGCGAATGGCGCCGCTGTCGCTGGCGCCATGGTTCTCCAGCAGCACGCAGCTCTGCAACACAGCGGGCAGGCTTGCCGCATGGTACACAGCGCCGCCACGCGCCGCCTGATTCCGCACGAAACGGCAGTTCGACACGGTCGGCGCCCCACTTGGACTGAACAGCCCGCCGCCCTTATTGGTGGAAGGGTTGGCCTCGTTGGCGTTGCCACCAGTGATGGTGAAGCCGTCGAGGAGGGCGGAGGAATCCGCGCCGGTGCCGGTGACGACGTGGTAGCTGTTGTCGCCGTAGTTGGCGAAGCCGGGGCCATCATCGCCGGCGAGGTCGCCGGAGAGGATGGTGACGTTGCTCAGGGGGTCGCGCTGTTCGAGGGCGGTCTCAGTGCCAACGAAGCCGCCGTAGAGGGCGACGCCGCTGACGAGTTGGAAGGTCGCGGTGCGGTCAGTGCCGGGGGTCGGCTTGTAGGTGCCGGCGGCGACCCAGACCTGAAGGGCGCTGCGCGAGCCGGTGGCAATCGGGCAGGCGAGGGCATCTTGCAGATCGACCCAAGCATCGGTCCAACTCGATCCGTTGTCGGCGCCAATGGCATTGGCATCCACGTAAATGGTCAGGGGCCCCTCGCACTCGT
>CAZNDQ010000684.1:0-458 GCA_964571825.1 uncultured Planctomycetales bacterium
CAGGACGTGCGCGCGTCGAAGATCATCGACGGTTACGACATCGCGCAGGACAAGGTCGACGCGTACTGCGACGCGCTGACGACGGCCGCCGAGCCGCTCGCCGAGAAGTCGCTGGCCGCGTACAGCATCTGCCTGCAGAAGTCGACGGAGCTCGGCTGGTACTCCGAGTGGTCGAAGCTGTGCGAGCGCGAGCTCGGTCAGATCAAGCCGGAAGACTTCCCGACGGCGTCGGAGCTCCGCGGCGAGTCGACTCTCACCGCGCCGGTCATCGCCGTCGAACCCCCCGCGAAGCTCGACTAAAGCGAGGAAGCGAGAACTCACATGCGTAACATCATCATCCTGTCCTCCGTCCTCGCGGTCGCTGCCGCGTGTGGTGGTTCGCAGAAATCGGGTCTCAAGGGCGGTGCGCCGCCGCCACCGCCGGCGATCGGCGCGGGCGCGGCCGGAACGACCGGTGC
>CAZNDQ010000684.1:468-1179 GCA_964571825.1 uncultured Planctomycetales bacterium
TCGAGGTCTCGGCCGACGCCAAGAAGGACTACCAGGCCGCGCTCGAGGCGTTCCACAACCAGGAGAAGAGCGGCTCGTGGAGCGAGTCGGCCTGCCGTCAGACCGCGGAGAAGTTCCAGCAGGTCGTGCGCGAGCACTCCGAGCTGGTGGCCGCGCAGTTCATGGTCGGCCTCTCGTACCAGCGCTGCAACATGAACTCGGAGGCGGAGGCCGCGTATCAGGCGGCGAGCCGCATGAAGGGCGACCCGGCGAAGGCTGCGATGGCGCTGTCGAACCTCGGCCAGCTCTACTACAAAGCCGGCAAGGTCGACGCCGCCAAGCAGTACTGGGAGAGCGCGCTCAAGGCGAACGGTAAGCTCGTCGCCGCGCGCATCAACCTCGCGTCGCTCAACCTCGAGCAGATGCGCAAGATCAACAACCCGAAGGACGCGACCTGGAAGAAGCTCGAGGAAGACGCGCGCTTCAACCTGTCGAGCGCGCTCGGCGTCGACACCGACAGCGTCGAGGCGTACACGGCGTTCGGGTTGATCTACATGGAGGGTCACCAGATCAACAAGAACCGGCTCGACCTCGCGAAGACGCTGCTCGACGAGGGCAACAAGCGCAACCCGAAGTTCCCGCCGCTGCTCAACGCGTACGGCCTGTACTGGATGAAGAAGGGCTCGCTCAACCAGGCGCTGCAGTCGTTCCAGGCGGCGGTCGAGGGCGACC
>CAZNDQ010000684.1:1189-2114 GCA_964571825.1 uncultured Planctomycetales bacterium
CACGCTGAACGTCCGCAAGTACGACGCCGCGAAGGAGCACTTCCAGCGCGCGGTCGAGCTCAACCCGAAGAGCTACGACGCGACGATCGGGCTCGGGATCGCGATGCGCGGTCTCAACGATCTCGACGGCGCGGAGGCTGCGTACAAGAAGGCGATGAGCATCGACCCGCAGCGCGGCGACGCGTACTTCAACCTCGGCGTGCTCTACAAAGACTTCCGCGCGAACAAGCAGAACGACCCCGACCAGATCAAGGCGCTGCGCATGAGCGTGCAGGTCTACAAGCAGGCCAAGGAGTTCTTCAACCAGTTCCTGAACAAGCAGGGCAGCCAGGCTGACAAGAACGAGGCGAAGGAGAACATCAAGGACTGCGACAAGGTCATCAAGCAGCTCGAGCAGTTCGCGGACATGCTGGCGAAGCAGCCGCAGCAGCCGCAGGGGAACTGATCTTCACCCCCGCGCCGTGATGCACGCCGTCTCGGGCTTCCCGGGGCGGCGTTTTGGTTTCGGACCGCGGTGCCGGCGGGGCGCGTCACGGGGCCGAGGCCGGGGGTGCCCTCCCGGCGAACCGAGGGCGCTTGCCGGTTGGCAGGGGCGGGCCGGCCGTGCGATAAGATGTTGAAACAAGAGGGGTGAAGGGCACGCAACGCGAGCCCGATCCCCGTGTCTGGATCTCGCGGAACTTTTTGGAAAGAATCCTGGAACCAGGAACCGGGTCAGGTTGTCCGAGGGTCGATGCTCACGGCTCTCTGCAATCGGGCCCTTCGAAATGAAGGATCGACCATGCGGAAGCTCGTGATCGTTTTTGCAGTGCTGGGTCTCTCTGGTGTCGCGTACGCGCAGAAGAAGGACGCGCCGCCGGCGGGGCAGGGCAAGGTCAAGGTCTACGACTTCTCGGGGGACACCATCGAGGGTGACCTGATCAAG
>CAZNDQ010000685.1:0-2112 GCA_964571825.1 uncultured Planctomycetales bacterium
CAACCGGGTATTCCGCACAACCCGCACATCCCCAACGCACCCTGTGGACTGGTCAGCCCGGCGCGTCGTCCAGACCGGCCAATCCCTGCAAGTCTGCAGGGACATGTTACAGCAGAGATACGATCACCTACAATCGGCAAGCAAACCCGACCTCGGTAGTGTTCGTTTTCGGAACATCCAGGTCGTTTCCTCTGTAGGGCGAATGCCTACCGCCTCTTTCAACTGACCATCGGGCGGCAAACCACACCGCCTGACCAGTCGCCAGCCTGCATAGGGGCGTAGCCGCCGTCACCTGGGGTTGCCGCCCTTGCCGCCCAGCGTCATCGGGGGGCAAATATCGGAGTGGCGACACGGTGATCCTGCGGAATGGCACCGCAGCCGGGAGACGCTACAGCAACAGTCGCGCCGGCTTTTCGAGGTAGCGAACGACGTCGTTCATGAAGCGCGCCGCGTCCGCCCCGTCGCAGGCGCGGTGATCGAACGACAGGCACAACGGCATGATCAGGCGCGGGACGACCTGGCCGTCGCGGACCACCGCCTGCATCCGAGCGCGGCCGACGCCGAGAATTGCCACCTCGGGGTAGTTGATGATCGGCGTGAAAAAGACGCCGTTGCTCATGGCGCCGATGTTGGTGATGGTGAAGGTGCCGCCGCGGAGTTCGTCGATGCTGAACTTGTTGTCGCGGATGCGCGCGGCCGCGGCGTTAAACTCCTCGAAGAGCTGCACCACGCTCTTGCGGTCGCAGTCGCGGACCACCGGGACGATCAGCCCGCGGGGCGAATCGACTGCCATGCCAACGTTGTAGTAGTGCTTGTAGATGATCTCGCCTTTTTCGTGATCGAAGCTGGCGTTGAACTTCGGATGCACGATCAGCGCGCTGACGACGGCCTTGACGATGAAGGGGGTGTAGGTGAGGCGCGCTCCCTCGGGCGCGACGTTCTGCAGGTAGTCCTTGCGCAGGGCTTCCAGCTCCGTCATGTCGACGTGCTCGGCGTGCAGGACGTGCGGCACGGTGGAGTAGGACAGCGTCATCTGATTGGCGATGGTCTTGCGAATCTGCGAGAGCGGCTCGCGCGTGATCGGGCCGTACTTGTCGGCGTCGGTGCCGACGGGCATGGGAGCGGGCGCGGCGGGCCGTCGCGGCGGCGCGCTCGGCGCGGCTGGTGTGACGGTCTGCTGCGTCACGCGCCCGGCGAGGTAGTCGTCGAAGTCGCTTTGGGTGATGCGTCCGCCGGGTCCGGTTCCCGGGACCGCGCGGAGATCGACATTGTGTTCGCGTGCCATGCGGCGGACGGCCGGCGAGGCGGGGATCGGGCCGTTGCCGCTGCGGGCGGGCGCCATCGACGAATGAGCCGCCGCCGCGGGTCTGCGCGCCGAAACAGCTGCGGTCGCCGGCTCCGCGACTTCTTCCTTGTGCGCGGGGGCGGTTTTTTTTGCCGGCTTTTCTTCGGCCGGCTCGGCCGCCTTCGCTTCGCCGCGGGCCGCGCCGGCGCCGAACGTCACGAGCACGTCGCCGACGTTGACAGTCTGCCCGGCTTTGACGTGCACCTGTTCGATCTTGCCGGCCTGCGGCGAGGGGATTTCGACGGCGGCCTTGTCCGTCTCGACCTCCATCAGGACCTGGTCTTCCTTGACCGTGTCGCCGGCCTTGACGGCGACGTTGATGATCTGGGCTTCGTGAATGCCTTCACCGAGATCGGGCAGCTTGAACTCAGCAGCCATGAATCATCTCCTCTCGTACAGCGTGCACGGCGCGAAGGAACCGATCGATCCGTGGTGCAGGCGGTCGTGTGCTGCACCCTGAATCCGCCGCGGATTGCATCGGCCCGTATGCGCACGGCGCGGCGGGTATGATCGCAGAATCGCGGCTAATCGTCCAGCGTTTGCAGCGTCGCCTGAATGATGCGATTGGCGTCGGGCAAGTATTCCATCTCCGTCTGGAAGTAGGGGAAATGGACGTCGTAGCCGGTGACGCGGCGAATCGGTGCTTCGAGCTGGTAGAAGGCGTTCTCGACGAGGCGCGCGATGATCTCTGCGCCGACGCCGCAGCGGCGCGGCGCTTCGTGAATGACGACGGCGCGGCCAGTGCGAGAGACGGACTCGACGACGGT
>CAZNDQ010000686.1:0-2108 GCA_964571825.1 uncultured Planctomycetales bacterium
TCACGCACCCGCCCCGTGTGGCTCGGCGACTTGAGCGCCAGCGTCCGCCCCCCCATCTCCCGCCAGCGCTCGGCCACCAGCACCTGCCGGTCGATCTCCTCCTGATACTCGGAGAGCTTCTTCTCGCTCCGCGCGATCTCCCGCTCCAGCTTGTCCAGCGGGTCGATCACCCACATCCGCGCCATGCGCGGAATCGCCACCGCCCCGATAAGCAGCAGCGTCGCCGCGAGCAGAATCTTCTGGCGCCTGGGCATTTCTTCGACAGTGCCTCACACACCCGGGGCTATCGCCCCGGCGTCTTCTTTTCCTGTTCCCGGAGTAGTTCCGCCGTCAGCTCCGCCGAATACGGATACGCCTCGTCCTTGCCGCGCCGCGTCGTACCCAGCCGCACGTCGTAGCGCGGCGCCGTCCGCCCGCCTGCCACCGGCCGCTCGACCTTCGACAGCGCGTCTGCCAGGGTATTCGGCGTCTGGTTGTTCTTCGTCACGAACTTGACCGAGATCGTCCCCCGGTCCGTCAGTGCCAGGTTGTTCAGGTACGCCTCTTTCGTCTCCGGCGCCGCCTCGGCCAGCAGCACCAGATCGTCCACCCAGATCGGCGCCGCCTGCCACGTCCCGTCGATCTGCTCCACCAGTTCGCGGAACTTCTTCGTCGCCTTGTACTCGTCCTCGAGGTCTGCGATCTGCGCCGTAAGCACCGCCAGCCGCTGCTTCTGCGGCCGCACCTTCAGGTTCCAGAAGAACGCGCCGCACGCCACCAGCGCCAGGATGATCGTCGCCGCGATCAGTGGGATCCGCCGCGCCCGCTCGCGCTGCTCCGCCTGCGGCTCCTTCGGATGCAGGAAGTCGAACACCTGCTCCGTACCGCGCGTATGCCCGAGCACCAGTCCCAGCGCCGCGCTGAACGCGATCATCGGCGGCGGCGTGCGCAGTCGCTGCACCAGAGACGCCGGCGGGGCATAGAGCTGCACCGGCGCCCGCAACCGCGGCCCGGCCGCTTCCGCCAGCATCGCCTCGATCCCGCATGAACCCCCGATCACCACCCGGTCCGGCGCTGCGTTCGGCTCGGTCGCCCGGAATGCCTCCAGCGTCCGCACCAGCTCCACCACCAGCGTGCGGACGATCTTCTCCTTCTGCTGCTCCTCCGTCAGCGGCGCCGCCGCGTCAACGCCCTCCGCCGGCTCCGACTCCTCGCGCCGCGCCGCCGGCACCGGGATCGCCGCCACCGCCGCCGATCGAGAAAACAGCAGCCGCCCGTCGCGGATGATGTCGATCTCCGTCAGCGTCGGCCCGACGTCCACGAACATCGTTCGCCCGTCGCCCGCGCCCGACAGCGCCCGCTCGACCGCCATCACGTTCGCATACGGGCGCAGACCCACCCGCGCGAGCTTGAGCTTCGCCTGCGAGAATACTTCGCGAAACGACTCCAGCACTTCGTTCCGCACGGCCGCCACGACCACGCGCTGCTGCCCGTTCTCCTCCTCCCCCGCCACCACGAAATCGACGACGCTCTCCTCCAGCGCGAACGGCAGTTCCTTGCTGATCTGCAGCCGCACCATCCCCGCCAGATCGTCCAGCTTCGCCTTCGGCAGCAGGAGCGAGTGCAGCACCGTCTGGTCACGCGGAATGTCCACGATCGCCGCCCCCGCGGCGATGCGCTCCTCGTCCATCACGCGCCGGATGAAGCGACCCAGGCCCGCCGGATCGCCGTAAGCCAGGCCGGGGTCGAGCGCGCGCTGCACCGCCGCCAGAACGCGGACCTGATCTCCGCGCACCGACGCCTGCACGATCCGCACGGACCGCCAGTCCCAGTCAACGCTGACGACTCTTCGATCCTTCAGCACGACGGACTCCCGCCTGTTCCTGATCCTCCGGCCTGAGCAGCTCGTTCTTCACCGGATAGCCGATGCCCAGCCGCGAGATATCGCGAAAGTACAGATACTGCGGCACCGTGTCGAAGCGCATCTCCACCACGGCCTGCAAGCGCGACACCGCCCCGCTGTGCGCCGCATATCCCACCGACTCGATCATGAACTGCATCGATTCGGTCGTCAGCAGGTTCGACGCCGCCGCGAAACTCTCATTCGATACCGCTCCGCTCGACACCAG
>CAZNDQ010000687.1:0-2075 GCA_964571825.1 uncultured Planctomycetales bacterium
GGGTTGCAGTTGGGTTAGCAGACATGGGGTACGCCGTTGGCGTTGATATCGGGCATAACGCGGGCGATGTCCTGATTGTCGAGAACGGAATTGCCATTGCAATCTTCGCATTCGTCGGGGACGCCGTTGCCGTTGGCGTCGGCGCTGGCGGCAGAACTGATGTCGAGGGCGTCGTCGACGCCGTTGTTATTACAATCGAAGAAGTAACAATCGCTGAATTCCTGTAGGTCGGCTTCGATGACTTCGCGGACGCGGGCGTGGAAGCGGAGATCGGTGTTGAGGAGCCCGCCGGGGACGGTGTGGCAGTAGCTCATGATGGTGCCGCGGGACCAGATGCCGGAGGCGCAGGAGTCGATGGGCGGGGAGTAAGCGCTGTGGGTGTGGCCGGTGCCCATGTTGTGGCCCATCTCGTGGGAGACGACGACGAGGTCCCAGTTGCCGAGGTCGGGGCCGTCGACGGGGCTGGGGAAGCCGCCGAGCATGAAGGCACTGATGCCGAAGGCAAAGCCACTGCAGGCGCCGGCGACGTAGGCGATGCCGCCGTAGCCGGTGTCGCGGCGGCCGCTGAACATGTGGACGAGCTGGAGCCCGGTGAGGTCTTCGTTGTCATACCAGTAGAAGAGGAAGTCCTCGATGTCGGTGGCGGTGAAGGGCTCACCGCCGTCGGGCCAGAGGCGGACGAAGGAGAGGATGAGCTTGACGTTAAAGTTGGTTTCGTAGATGTCGCTGACGGCAGCGATGAGCTGGACGACGTAGGCGGCGGCATCGGCCTCGGAGGGGAAGAGGTTGACGTAGGCCTGGTCGGCGTCGATGGCGACGTGGAGGGCGCGGAGGCCGAGCTGGATGCCGGAGCCGCGGGCGGCGGGGGAAATCAGTGGCGCGAGATGCGGCCGAGCGATCTGATGCGTGTCATCGGCGCCGCAGAACTCGGCGAAGTCGGGCAGGCCGGCGGCGCTGGAGAGGCGGTGGATGGTGAGGCCGGACGCCGGGCCGTGTTGCGCAGCGCGGGAAAGGACGTACGTGGGGCCATCCGCACGAATGACGTGGCCGTTAACGAGGCCGTTGTCGGAGAAGGCGAAGAGCGCGGTGGAGCGCGGCTCGCCGCGGACGCGGCCGCGGAGGATGCGCACCGCCGGCGCGGGCAGCGGCGACTGGCCGGCGGCGCCGGCGCGGAGGAAGCGCGTGGTCGGCGTGGTGACGGAATAGGGTTCGAGGTCGAGGGTGAGGCGGTCGGTGGCGGAGAGGGGGAAGTCGACGGCGGTCGGGCGCGTAGCGGCGGCGAGAGCGTCGAGTGCGGCCGGGCGCAACTCAACGTGGATCGCGGCGGCGGTCGGCTGATCGTCGGCGATGCGGAGAAGCGGAACGGGCCCGGCGGCGCTGGGCAGCGATTCGAGCGGCCGGAGCGCGAGCGCGGTGCGCGGGGCGGCGACGAGCGTGAGCGAGAGAATCAAGGCGAAGAAGCAGCAGATTGGCATCGCGGCGAACGAAAATCGACTGTGCATATATGGTCCTCGACGAGCGTGAAGGTGACGCTGAGCGCGTGTATCCAGCCGATCAGTCCATGGCTGAGCGAACGAGCACAGCTTCCAGTGGGTGCTGAAGTTCTGTGACCCATCCCCCTGCTGCAAACGGGTCCTCCGGGCGACGATCCGCGGGGAGTGCGGCCGTCAGATGTTCATTGTAACGCAACGCGGCCGGTGTCTGCGCAAAAAAAGCGCGAAGCGAGGGGTGGATCGACGGGATTGGCGCCCGGAGTCAGGACGGCTTGAGGAGGTTGAACTTTTCCATGCGGTAGCGGAGCTGGTCGCGGGAGATGCCGAGGAGCTTGGCGGCCTGGGACTGGTTTTCGTTGGTGCGTTCGAGGGCCTGGCGGACGAGCTGCTCTTCGACGGCCTGGAGGTCGACGCCGCCGGGCGGGAGGCGGAGGTCGGAGATGCCGCGGGTGATGTTCTCATCTGCGGTGCCGAGGTTGAAGTCTTCGGGTCCGAGGAGGGAGGACTTGCCGAGGAGTGTGGCGCGTTCGAGGCCATGCGCATCGGCGCCTTCGACTACCTCACCAAGCCCTTCAAGATGGA
>CAZNDQ010000688.1:0-2074 GCA_964571825.1 uncultured Planctomycetales bacterium
TGCTTCGCTGCGCTCAGCATGACACGGAAGAAATGCGGAATGTGGAATGCGGAATAGGGTAAGACGACGTGCGGTTGGTGGCGTGCTGGGCGCAGCGGTTACTTGAGTTTGAATTTGGCGGAGACGGGGTTGTGGTCGCTGCCGGAGTCGTCGGGCTTTCCGGGCGTAATTGAGTAGCTGTTCTTGACATACGTTTCGGCCATGGCGGGGGAGCAGAAGATGAAGTCGATCATGCTGAGGAAAGGTTCCTGGTTGTAGGTGACGCGGTTGTCTTCGGGGAGTTCGTCGAAGAAGGTCTTGAGCGCGGTGGGGCCGTCGCCGCGGAGGAGGGTCAGCGGTTCGCTGTCGTAGACATCGTTGAAGTCGCCGCAGATGAGGAAGCGCGCCTTGGGGTCGTCCTTGAGGATGTCATCAAAGAGTTTGCGGATGTAGCGGCACTCAGCCTTGCGGAAGGGGAGGGAGTGCTCCTCGCCCTGCGATTTGCTTTTGAGGTGGACGACGAAGACGTCGAAGGCGGGGGCGCCGGGGGGCAGGACGGTGACGCGGAGCAGGTCGCGGGCGAAGCGGACGGTGTGGCCGCTCTCGCCGGGCAGATCGACGTGGCGGTAGGAGGTGACGGGGCCGATGGGGACGCGCGAGAGGAGGCAGACATCGACGGCGCGGAGGTAGTTGCCCTCGTAGAAGACGACCTCGCGGTAGCCCATGTCGGCGAGGAAAACGTCGACGAAGCGCTGGAGGTAGCCGCGGTTCTCGACTTCCTGCAGGGCGAGGATGTCGGCGTCGAGTTTGCGGATGGAGGCGGCGAGTCGTTCGAGCTGGGCGCGCGGCGTGGGCGGCGTGGTCTCGTCCATGAGGTAGGGGTCGTCGACGCTGTCGAAGAGGTTGAGGACGTTGTAGGTGGCGATCTTGAGCGTGCCGTCGAAGGTGCGTTCGGCGGCGGCGGCCTTGCGCGGGGGGACGGGGGCGGCCGCTTCGAGCACTTCGATCTGGGCGGGGGAGGTCAACTGGATTTCGGGCTTGCCCTGATAGTCGAAGGCCCAGCCGCGGAGGCGGACGGTCTTGCCGTCGTAGGCGACCTCGGGGGGCTCGGGGAAGGCGGAGAAGTTTTCCTTGCGGACGACGGCGGTGAAGCCCTGCTGCCGGTCTTCGCTGAAGTTGAGGAAGATGATGCGGTCCTGGTAGCGGGAGGCGCGGAGGACCTTGCCCTGGACGATACAGGGGCGGCCGATGTAGTGGCGGGCGTCGCGGTGCTCGATGACGGGCATGGCCTCGTCGAGGGTGATCTGGTCGGGTCCGAGGGTGGCGGCGAATTGGGCGGAGGCGAGCGGGGCGGCGAGCAGGACGAGCAGGCAGGCGAGACGCTTCATTTCGATGACCTCCGAGGCTAAGTGGGGCGGCCGCGCAGCGCGGCGGCGGATCGGGGGATCGTAGCCGCTCGGTGGGGGTTGGCCAACCGGGGGCGGCGTTGCAATTGGGGGAGCGCGACATAGGCTGTCGCGGCATGTCGGCGATGGAAGTCATGGCGGCGCGGGTGGAGGAGGGGCCGGTCGGGGCGGATGAGCGGCCAGCGCCGGTGCTGCTGCGGGTGATGCTGCCGGTGGCGCTGGTGGCGGCGACGGTGGCGGCGCACTGGCCGGGGCTGCGCGGGGAGTTTCTCGACTGGGATGACTTTGTCGACATCGTGGAGAACGAGCACATCCGGGCGCTGACGTGGGAGAACGCGCGGTGGGCGGTGACGCAGGCGCATAACGGGGACTGGGAGCCGCTGACGTGGCTGGCGACGGCAGTGCAGTATCGGTTGTGGGCGCTGCGGTCGGGGGGATATCACGCGGTGTCGGTGGGGGTGCATGTCGGTAACGTCTTGCTGGTCTATTGGTTGGCGGCGGCGTTGGTAAGGGAGAGCAGTTACAGAAAGGCACGAAGGCACGAAGGCACGGAGGCACGAAGGGAAGGAAGGGAGCTACAGCGCGCCCCGGAGTACCGGGTCGAGGGCTTCGCTACGCGAATCATGAGCGCGATTGGGATCGGGGCGGGGGTGGGGGCGTCGGTGTTTGCTCTGCATCCGCTGCTGGTG
>CAZNDQ010000689.1:0-2073 GCA_964571825.1 uncultured Planctomycetales bacterium
TACAAGACCGACCGCTGGAAGCAGACCGTCGTGCAGATGGCGCTGGACCTGGGGATCGTCGTGCCGCCGATCCGCATCCGCGACAACATTCAACTGGAGCCGAACCAGTATCTGGTGCGGATCAAGGGAAACCCGGTGGCGTCGGGCGAGGTGCTGCCGGGGAATCTGCTGGCGATCGACTCGGGGATGGTGAGCGATCCGGTGGGGGGGATCGAGACGACGGAGCCGGCGTTCGGGCTGCCGGCCGTGTGGATCGGCGAGAGCGAGCGGCACATGGCCGAGCTGCGGCACTACACGGTGGTCGAGGCGTCGAGCGTGATCGCGACGCACCTGACGGAGCTGATCCGGCAGCACGCGGCGGAGCTGCTGACGCGGCAGGAGGTGAACAAGCTGCTGGACACGCTGAAGGAGCGCGCGCCGCAGCTCGTGGCGGAGGTGATCCCGGACGTGCTGAAGGTCGGCGACGTGCAGAAGGTGCTGCAGAACATGCTGCGCGAGCGGGTGCCGGTGCGGGATATCGAGACGATCCTGGAGACGCTGGGGGACTGGGCCCCGCGGACGAAGGACGTGGACGTGTTGGGCGAATACGTGCGGAACGCGCTGGCGCGGACGATCTGCCAGCAGTATCGAGTGGAGGCTGGGGAGCGCGGGCGGGCGCCGAAGATCCACTGCGTGACGCTCGATCCGAAGCTGGAGGACGCGATCAACGGGCATCTGGAGCGAGGGGAGCGGAGCAGCGTGTTGACGATGCCGCCGGCCCTGCAGAACCAGATCATCGGGGCGGTGCGGCAGCAGGTGGAGCAGGGGGCGCGGCTGTCGGGCGGGGTGACGCCGGTGGTGCTGTGTTCGCCGCAGATCCGGCTGTGGGTGCGACGGATGATCGAGGTGGCGCTGCCGCAGGTGGCGGTGCTGGCGTACAACGAGATTGTTCGAGGAATCGAAGTTGTCTCACACGGAATGGTGGTGCTGAACCATGAGCCTGCGAACGTTTAAGGCGACGACAATGGCCGGCGCGCTGGCGCTGGTGAAGAAGGAGCTGGGCCGGGAGGCGGTGATCCTCGGGACGCGGACGGTGCGCGAGGGCGGGCTGCTGGGGCTCGGCGGGCGGAAGCTGGTGGAAATCACGGCGACTACGCAGATTCGCGCATTGGCGCGTCCGCGCGCGGGGTTTAGGATGCCCGCGGGCCGGCCGGAGTCAGGTGCAGTGACGGAAGGAGCCGTCGCGGCCGTGAATGCAGCATCACAGCCTGCGGCCATGGAGTCGCAGCTTGCCCGACAGGTCGAGCGGCTCACATCGCTCGTGCTCGAACTGACGGGGGAGACGCGGCGGGCGCGGGTGCACGGGCTGCCGCGGGAACTCGCCTCCGCGTACGAAACCCTCGTCGAAAGCCAGGTTGCCGAAGACATCGCATGTCAGCTGGTGGAGCAGCTCAAGGCGGCGCTGCCGGCGGAGCGGTGGTCGGATCGGGGTGCGCTGAACGGGGCGCTGGCGGGGCAGATTTCGCGGCTGATTCCGACGACGGGTCCGCTGGCGCTGCACGAGGACGGCCGGCCGTACAAGGTGGCGCTGGTCGGGCCGACGGGGGTGGGCAAGACGACGACGATCGCCAAGCTGGCGGCGCATCACAGCCTGCGTCTGGGCAAGCGGGTGGGGCTGCTGACGACGGACACGTATCGCATCGCGGCGGTGGAGCAGCTTCGCACGTACGCGGATATTCTGTCGGTGCCGCTGAAGGTGGTGCTGGCGCCGCGCGAGCTGAACGCGGCGCTGGCGGAGCTGGCGGATCGGGAGCTGATATTGATCGACACGGCCGGGCGCAGCCAGAACGATCAGCTCCGGCTGAACCAGTTGCAGCAGTTCCTGCGGGCGGCGCGGGTGGATGAGACGCATCTGGTGCTGTCGATGACGGGGGGCGAGAAGACGCTGCTGCAGGCGGCCGAGCGGTTCTGCACGCTGGGGGTCGATCGCATCCTGTTCACCAAGGCCGACGAGTGCGTGGGGTTCGGGATGATCCTGAACGTGCTGCGGCGCGTGAACCGCAAGATGTCGTACCTGACGGACGGGCAGGAGGT
>CAZNDQ010000690.1:0-2067 GCA_964571825.1 uncultured Planctomycetales bacterium
GCGGGGGTATTTTCGCCGGCCGGATGCCGACGCGGCTTCGAAGATCCGCGACGGTGACAGCATCTGGCACCGCATGGGCGACGTGGGGTATTTCGACGAGCGGGGGCGGTTGTGGTTCTGCGGGCGGAAGTCGCAGCGGGTGGTGACGGCAGACGGCACGCTGTTTACGGATTGCTGCGAAGCGGTGTTCAAAAACCATCCGGCGGTTTATCGAAGCGCGCTGGTGGGAATCGGGCCGAAGGGCAGGCAACGACCGGTGATCTGCGTGGAGCTGGAACGGGATCACGCACGGATTGATCATGATGCGCTGTTTCGGGAGGTGGCGGAGATCGCCTCGCAGCATGAGCTGACGCGATCGATCGAGACGTTTCTGGTGCATCCGGCGTTTCCGGTGGACGTGCGGCACAATTCGAAGATTTTCCGGGAGAAGCTGGCGTGCTCGGCGGCGAAGCAGGTGCGGTGAGCGAGCCGGCTGGCCGGGTGTGTCCGGGCGGTCGCGTCCTGGTGACGGGCGGTGGGGGGTTCATCGGCCGGGCGATCGTGGAGCGGCTGCTGGCGCGCGGCGACGAGGTGGTCACGTATTCGCGGGGTGAGTATCCGCAGCTAGCGGCGCGGGGCGTTCATGCTCGTCGCGGCGATCTGAATGATTGTGCGGCGCTGCTGTCGGCGTGCGAGGGTTGCGGCGTGGTGTTTCACGTGGCAGCCAAGGCCGGCGTCTGGGGCGATTATTCGAGTTATCACGAGGCGAATGTGCGCGGGACGGAGAATGTGCTGCGCGCGTGTCGGGAGTCCGGCGTTTCGCGGCTGGTGTTTACGAGTTCGCCGAGCGTGGTGTTTAACGGGCACGATCAGGAGGGGATCGACGAGTCAGCGCCGTATCCGGAGCGATTCGCGTCGCACTACAGCCGGAGCAAGGCGCTTGCGGAGCAGTCGGTGCTGGCGGCGCATGGGGAGCGGCTGCGGACGGTTGCGCTGCGGCCGCACCTGGTGTGGGGTCCGAATGACAATCACATTGTGCCGCGGATCGTGGCGCTGGCGCGGTCGGGCCGGCTGCGGCGGATCGGGCGGCGGCAATGCCTGGTGGACACGACGTACATCGATAACGCAGCCGACGCGCACGTGCAGGCGGCGGAGGCGTTGGAGCGTCGGGCGGAATGCGGCGGTCGGGCGTACTTCATCAGCCAGGGCGAGCCGATCGACGTGTGGGCGATCATTGATGGGATCGTTCAGGCTGCGGGGATGCCGGCAGTTCGCGGGCGGGTTCCGAGGGGGGCGGCGCTGGCGGCGGCGACATTGATGGAGACGGCGCATGGCGTGCTTCGCCTCTCGGGCGAGCCGCGGATGACGCGGTTCGTGGTTCGGGAACTGACCACGGCGCACTGGTTCGACATCGGCGCGGCGCGGCGGGAGTTGGGCTACGAACCGCGAGTGAGTATCGCGGAGGGGCTGCGGCGATTAGAGGACTGGTTCGTGCGACAGCGCAGTTGATCAACCTGCGCGGCGGAGTGACGGCTGGTCGTCGAATTCGACGCCGATGATGTATCCGCCGATGGTGGGCGTGCAGTGGCGGACGACGGCGGTGGTCGAGTCGGGGTTGCAGTCCGCGGCGATTTCCACGGGCGTGTGGGTGGCGAGCGGCTTTCGAGAGACGAACGACAGGCCGCCGAGTGACACGTCTTTGGCACGGACGTAAAGGATCTCGCCGTTGTGTCGGCCGGACAGGACGCTGACGGCGAGGGTTGCGTCCCAGGTGATCCGCGTCCAGCGGCGCTTGCCGTTGTAGGCGTCCGGCTGACCGGTCTTCGCGGCGTGATTGACCCATGTCTGCACGACGGGTGTGCGGCGGAACTTGCGGACTGTTGCGACCATTGTTTCTCTCCCCGCGGGCATTAATGCCCGCCTCGGCGATTCCCCCTTGTGAACCCTCGACAGTCAGGACCGCCTTGAAGGCTCAAGGTTAGTTTGTCGCTGAGGAGATGTGATCTTTCACGCGGTTCAATTTGCGCGCGGTTTCTCAGTGACATGAAGTGGCAGTAAATCGGACTGTGGCGAGCGTCCGAGAAAGTC
>CAZNDQ010000691.1:0-2066 GCA_964571825.1 uncultured Planctomycetales bacterium
CGGATGAAGGGCAGGGACGGCATCGCGCGCGCGGTGTACGCGGCCGTCTCGGGGCGAACCATGCTGGTCCTGCACGTGTTCGCGAAGAAGACGCAGAAGACCCCGCGCGCAGCCATTGAAACCGCGCGAGGTCGATTGGAGGCTGAGAAGTGAAGACCCTCAAGACCATCCGGCAAGAACTGCTGGCCGACGACGACGCCCGGGCGGCCTATGAGGCGCTCGACGGCGAGTTCGCGGTCGCGCACGAACTTATCGCCGCTCGCCTGCGCGCGGGGCTTTCGCAAGGACAAGTCGCCGAGCGCATGGGGACCACGCAAAGCGTGGTCGCGCGGATCGAAAGCGGCGCGCGACCGCCGTCCATGCGAACCGTCCAGCGGTTCGCGCAGGCCGTGGGCGGGCGTGTCGTGCTCCGCATCGAGGACGCCCCGGCCAAGCGTGCGAGGGCGCGCAGGCGGGCGCCGTCGGCGCGACCTGCGGCGGTCTGACGCGGGGCGCAAGGGGGCCGGCATCGAGTTGTCAACTGTCGAGGACTCCGGCAAGCCCGCGCCGCTGCGCGTGGTGGCAGGCGCCAGCGACGGGATAGACTGAGCTTCGCCCGCGCCTACCCCGACGGGGGGAAAACCGGCACCTTCACCGGCTGGCGCGGGCTCCCGCATGAAGGACTGCACTTGGACTGTACTTGAAGGGGTGCGGATGGACGGGTGGGAATTCCGGCGGGTCGCGCAGGCGATCTAGCTGATGCCGCGCACGACGTGGACGGGGCGGCGCGGGGCCGACAAGGGGGTGCTGACGCTGGAGGAGGCCGCGCGCTTTGCCAGCGCCCACGCGAGGCAGGAGATCACGGCCGAGGACTTCCTGCGCGCCGCCGCGTGCGGCGAGCTTGAGTTGTCCACGAAGACCCGGCGCGACGCCTGGATGGCGCGGATCCCGCCCGAGGGCGTGGTGGCACGTCGATTCCTGGGTGCTGGAGCCCGATGAGCCCGCGTTCGATGCGGTGCCCGCCGACTGCAGGGTGACGGGCTACGCAATGCACGCGCTCGCGGATGCGTTCCTGCTGCACGCGCAGAAGGAGCGCGAGGCAAGCACGAAGCCGGCAACCATCGGCAATGACTACGCATCGGTCCAGCAGCGCGAGAGGCAGCAGCGCGGGTTTTTCACGCTGGAGGAGGCTGCACAGGCCCTGGGCGTCCAGGAGGGGATGCACGCCGGCGCCCGAGGCAGCCTGCAGGAGCGGATGGTCGAGGCCGTGCGCGACGGCAGTCTTATCGTGCGCGACCCGCATACGGACCTGCCATTTCGCCCGAGCGTGGCGCGCTCGTTCCACGAGCTGGTCGCGCCTGGCGACGTGAATGCCTGGCTGGAGCGCGCCGGGGTGGGCTACCGCTGGCGCTTCGACGAGCCTGACCCAATTGCTGCGGATGCCGCAGGCGCAGCGGATGAGCCCGAGGGGGGTGGGGCCGATGCGGGCGCAGCGGATGAGCCTGGGCCGCAGCGCCAAGCACCGAATGCGAAGCGCTGGACCCCGGAGTTGATAGCCGAGGCGAGGGCACTCGTGGACCGATTGAAGGCCGAGGGCGAGCGCGATCCGATGAAGGCGGCCGCCAAGCGCTTCGACGTGAGCACGGCACGGCTGCGCGAGGTGCTCAACAACAAAACCGCGCCCCGCGCGGCCGGTGCGCACTGGCCGGCAACCGCAACCCGGCGGCATCGCATCGAGTAGCGCGCCCGCAGGGGTTGCGCCCTGCGTCGCGCGAGCAAGCAACGGCGCGGGTTTTCGGCCCGCAAGGGGTTGCGCTGTTGCGCGCAAGGGGGGTTGCGGCCGAAGTATTCGCATCACTCAACACGCCGGAAGGCGAAAGGGTGATGCCAAATGCAAACCGTTACCGCTCGCAACGAGCACCCCGCCGAGGCGCCCGGCCGGCGCCTGCGCGCTGGGGGCCTGGCTGGTCTTGGGGGCAGGCCCGGTGAGCCAGTCGAAGAGTCCCATCACATCTCCTGCTCGTCATCGGGGAACGCGCCCAGCAGCCCGAGTCCAACCGCCGCCGGAGCGACTGTGTTGAACTGGA
>CAZNDQ010000692.1:0-2057 GCA_964571825.1 uncultured Planctomycetales bacterium
AGCCCCCGCCCCCACCAGTCCCCCGACGCAATCGTGCACAGCGACTGAAACGCCTGGTAGCCCTTGCCCTCAACGTCTTCATAGATATTGCGGAAGCTTAACAGCCGCTGCATCCGATAAGGCCGCGCAATGACAAGCCCCGCCAGCGCGGCCGCGCCCGGCCCCGCCACCAGCAGTAGGTGCCACCAGCGGCACCCGGCGACGACCAGCAGCGCGCCCCCGACGACGGCAATCAGCGCCGCCGTGCCGAAGTCCTCGCTCCCCACCAGCCCGGCGAGCACGGCCAACACCGCAAGCACGGGCAGCAGACCGCTCCAGAACCGCCGCGCGTCGGACCCCGGACGCGAAAACCACGCCGCTGCGAAAATCACCAGCGCCAGCTTCGCCGTCTCCGACGGCTGAAAACTTAGTCCGCCGGGGAGTTGTATCCAGCGGTTCGCGCCGTTTTTAGTCACGCCGACCCCGTCCGCGAAGACCGCCACGAGCAGCGTCACCGCGATGCCGACGACCAGCAGCGGCGGCTGCAAGAGCCCGCCGCCCGAACGCCAGCGCAGCGCACGATAGGGCGCAGCCGCCATCCCGAGCATCAGCACCAGCGCCATACCCGCGTGAATCAGGTGCCGCAGGGCGGGCGTCATCACCGCGCCGGCGCCGATCAGCGGCCGCTCCAGTGTCGCGTCGGCCGAGAACACCATCACCACGCCCACCGCCAGCAGCGCCGTGGCGACCGGAATCAGCATCAACGCTTCGGGGCGGTTTTCGTCGCGGGTCTGTGCGTCCATCGACATCCTTGTCCGTGTCCGCAGGTTCGATTGGAGAGCGTCCGCGTTCCGCTACGGCCCCACCTCCGGCATCGGCCGTGCTCGGTGCTCGCGCATGAGTACGATATCGACCGGAGCCGCCGTTGCCAATCAGTTGTTTCGCCCCGCTGCGAGCCGCGCAGCGCCATCGTGCCGCCGGCCGGGTCGGTGCGTGTGCTCGATTGCCCGGCGCGCCGCGCGTGCGTACACTTTCCCCCCGCATGTCCACCGCGCCGGTCGCAGGGCGACCCTCATCCGCTGCGAAACCACCCCCGCCCTCCGCTGCATCGCCGCGGCCGGGCCGGCTGTTCTGCGCGGCGCTGGCCCTGTTCGTGCTGGTACTCTACGCGCCGTCGCTGCGCAACCAGTTCGTCTACGACGACCAGAAGCTGATCGTCCACAACCCGCTCGTGCAGCAACTCTCCGGCGTCTGGAAGGCCTTCGCCTCGCCGTATTACCCCGGCTTTGCCTACTATCGCCCGATCGGCCTGGCAACATATACCCTGGATTGGGCGATCTGGGGCGGCCGGCCCGGCGGCATGCGCCTGACCAACATCCTGCTGCATGCCGTGACGTGCGTGCTGGTGTTCCATCTCGCACGGCGACTTGGCGCGGGGCGGTTCGCGCCGGCGGCGGCCGCGGCGCTGATCTTCGCCGCCCATCCGCTGTGCAGTTCGCTCGTCCTGCCCATCACCGCGCGCGAGGGGCTGCTCTGCGCGCTGTTCGTCACGGCGACCGTGCTGCTCCGGCTGCGCGGTTCGCGCGCGGCGCAGGGCGCGTCGCTCATCACCGCCGCGCTCGCGCTTCTCTCCAAGGAGCAGGCCGTTGTCCTCCCCGTGCTGATCTTCTTCGCCGATCGCTGGAAGGCGCTGGCCGACCCGCCGCCCTCGGCGCCCCCCGCCGCACCGCCCCCGTGGTGGCGGAGCATCCGCGCCGCGCTGCCCTATGTCGCGCTGGCGGTCGTCTATCTCGTCATCCGCGGGCTGGTGCTGGGAGTAATGGTCCAGGCGCCCGGCGGTGCGCGCCCGCGCGAGCTGGCCGCCGTGCCCCTCTCGTTCCTCTACCTTGCGCAGACGTTTGTCGCGCCGCCGTGGCCGCTGCTCTACGAACCCGACCGCGCGACGTGGCTGGTGTTATGGAAGTCGGTCCCGGCGGCGCTCGTCCTCGCCGCCGCCCTGGCCATCGTGCTGCACGCGCGCAACCGCGCCGCCGCGCTCGCCCTCCTCTGGGCCCTCGTGGCATTTCTGCCCACCGCCA
>CAZNDQ010000693.1:0-2057 GCA_964571825.1 uncultured Planctomycetales bacterium
TTCGCCACGTCTGGTCTGGGTTCGCCGTAGACCGCGTCGCCGATGTATTCGCCGTCGAGGTGGATCTCGACCCGTTCGATGGGACCGTTGTCATCCATCGCCCAGCCGTAAAGGACGAACGTGCCTGAGATCGTTTCCCCGTCTGCGGGGCTGTCCAAATGACCGAAGGGAGGACTTTCAACAGCGGGGGGAAGATTTCCCGGGCAGAGCGCCTCAGAGCCGGGCGCGCAGAACTCCACCCTTCCGCCCACCATCGTCATCAACACGTAGGTATCCAGCAGGGATTCGGGGTCATCCGTCCACGGGTTTTGGGAGAGAATGATCAGGTCGGCGAATTTGCCCGGTTCCAGCGAGCCAACTTCCCCGTCGCGAAAGAGCGCATATGCCGATTCGCGCGTCATCATGGGCAGGGCCTGTTCCACGGTCAGCGTGTTATCGCGGATCCAATCCTTGCCTTCGCACAGAGTCGTGCGGTCGTCGTCTGCGGAGTTGCGTGTCAGAAAACCATACAGTTCGAGAATGGGGCTGATCGGACGGATGTACGGGTCATCGCCGTGCCAGGCAACGTGCAGGCCGGGGTTGGCTTCCAGCAGGGTATCCCAAGCCCATTCCCATTCGTTGTAGGGCGGCGGGGACGGGTATTTGAAATCGACGCAGGACGGGAAGGTGGCAAAGATGGTCGCCACCACGTCCAGTTCGCCGTAGCGCGGCAGCAGGTCGGGGCGTAGGATGGCGTTATGCTCGATGCGGTGACGGTACGTGTTCGGTCCGCCGTCCAGCGCGGACTCGATGCCGTCCAAGGCGGCTTCGATGGCGCGGTCGCCCAGCGCGTGGATCGCGACCTGATGCCCCATCGCTTGCGCCTCGCTCACCACCGCCGCGATCTGGTCGCCGGTTAAAAAGAGGTCTCCCAGCCCCGAGCCGGGGGAGGTCTCGTAACTGAGCGCGGGGCGGTGGCAGGAACCGCCGTCCGCGAACATCTTCACGCCGCCGATGCGCAGCATCTCGCCCGCCTCGCGTGTGGGCGGCACGTCCTTCCACCAATCTCCAACGGGATCGCCGCAATTGGTGTTGTGGACAAGGTACAGGCTGGTACGGATGCGCAGTCTGCCTTCGGAGTTGTAATCCCTCATCTCATTGAGGAAATCCTGCGTGGTGAACAGGTTGCCGAGGGTGGTGATGCCGTTCTCCAACGCCAGTTGCTGGACTCCGTCCAGGTCCATGCCGAATTGATTCGCATCGTTCAGGATGTGGGTGTGCGCGTCCACGAAGCCGGGCATCAACGTCCGCCCGTCCAACGCGACCAAGCGGGTCCCCTCTCCCTGCCACGTCATGACCTCGGCATCGCTCCCGACGGCGGCAATGCGACCGTCCTTCACCGCCAGCGCCTCGCCCACGGACAGACTGTCGTCCATCGTCAGCACGATCCCGCCGTGGAAGATAACGTCCGCAGTTCGTTCGGGAGGGGGTGCGGGCGGCATGGGGGTGTCGGTATCGGTTGGAACGGCTGTCTCCGTCCCGCCTCCCCTGGGAGTCGGCAGGCTGCATGCGCATGCAAGCAGGATGATGATCAACAAAAATCGTCGCATCGTCGCTCCTCTCTCTGAAAGTTGGGTATTTCATTGTACTAGACGAACCGCATCACACCTACACCGGGTTTAAGGAGCGATGCCCTCATTTTGAGAGCAACCTCGACGACGGACGCTGGTCGTATCTCTTCATCAGATCGATTCTGGCGGCAGTCAGCCCGCCGGGGTAGTCCTTTCGGGGGTTTGTGAAAACTCTGGGTTGAGGGGAGAATCCAGTCAACTTTGCAGGCAAGGAGACCGCCATGACGGACAAATTCACTCCCCCAACCACCTGCCGTCTGTGCGGCGGGACCATGCAAGCCGGAACGCTGCGGACCACCCGCGAGGACTACGGCATTCCCGAACGTTTCCCTTTCGAGTATCTCACCTCCGGCGAATTGTGGTACGCGCTCGAGCCAAGACCGGACGGCAAATTCGGATTGATCACCCCGCCGGACGGTCCTTTCATGGTGCTGCATTATCGCTGTA
>CAZNDQ010000694.1:0-2055 GCA_964571825.1 uncultured Planctomycetales bacterium
TCCGTCACGCCGCTGCGTACCGGACGTCCAGAATCGCCTGGCGCAATCGGAGCAGGCTCCAGACGCTGACGCCCAGCACCAGGGCGCCGACGCCGAGCCACACAAGCCACTCGGCAGTCACAACAAACCCCTCCGACGCGTTGCCCCACGCGCGCTGCAGGAAAGGCGCGAATCGATCCAGCCAGCGGTCGAGCCACAGCGCGGCCGCTGTCGCCATCGCGATCGGAAGCATATGCGGCGAAGCGTACAGGACGGCATTCCACCCGACCCGCGGGTCGGCCGGCGCCGCAAGCGTCCAACGCCATGCTGCGGCGCAGACCACCGCCAGCGCGAGCGCCGTAGTGCCGACCCACGCCAACAGGGCTGCCGTCGTCGCCCAGGCGAGGCCGCCCTCATCGGGGCCGAACGACCCTCGAGTGCTGGGCGCGGCGACTCCGACCGTGAGAATCACGCCAGCCGCGATGCACGTCCACACCGCAAACCGCGCCGCGTCGCGCGTCGGCCGACGGACGGGAAGCGTGCGAAAGAACTCCCGGTCGCCGATGACGGCTCGCGCCGTGGCCCAGTATGCCCGGCATCGATCCCACCGGCCCGCGGCCGTGAACCAGGGCGGCTGAACGCGGACCGTCGGCAGCGACTCCGCCACCGCTCGTCCGCACTCGGGACAGCGACCTGACGGCGATAGTCCCACCATGGAGTATCCGCAGCCGACGCACCGCGGGGCCGCCGGCTGCCAGCCCGGACCGTCCGTCGAGCCGGCATAGCGGGCAGCCAGTCGACAGAGCACGCTGAACCACCAGGGCATGAAGATCAGCAGCGTCAGCGCCAGTTTGGCGCCCGCTCCCGGTACGAAACGCGTCACGCCCTCGGTCCATGCTCCAAGATCACCTTCCACCATCACTTGCACGCCGGAATAGAACAGCACGGCCGCGGGAATGATAACGCTGCTCCACAGCGTCAATCGACAACACCGGGCGAACAACAGTCGCAGCCGTTCGCCGGTTGCCAGCAGCGGCATGACCAGCACGGCCGCCAGCCAGACCGCCGCGTGGAGCGACACCGCGGTGATGACGTAGGGCTTGGCGTCGAGGTTCTCCGAAGCGTCGAAGAGCGTCGTCAGGGAGAGTGCAAACGGCAGGCGCAGCCATTCCGCCGGCGTCAGCCGCGCCCAGCCGATGTGTTCAAACTGGTAGTATCGGATCGGCTGGGAATGTCGCACGCCGGAGCCGTTGCGATGAATCACGACGTCGGCCGCCAGGGCAACCATGCCGGCCAGCAGCAGGCTGAGCAGGTGAACCGCCACAGCCTTCGTCCAGGTCGATTGCGAAAGGCGTGGACCGATCCGTGTGGGGCACAGGAACACTCCCGGCACAGCGAGCGGCATAAGCAGCCATGAGACCGGCCGCGCAGCGTGGACCGCGGGCGGCGGCTCGGAGGGCGGCCAGTGCGCCGGGACCATGTCGCCGCTGCGATCGTCGTGGGCGGGCGTAACACGCTCTGTTGCCGCTGGTGTCCCGGTCATCGTGTTGGATCACCCTCCCGCAGCGGCGGTCGCATCCTCCGCCGGCTCCTTGCGCGGCGGCTGCCGCGTTACCGGGGAAAACGTATGGTCGCCTACCCCTTCAGATTGGAGCTTTTGCCGGTCGATCACGACCGGCGCTCCGCCCTCATCGACGCCGTTTCTGCCACAGTTCCACAGCCGGTAGTTGCAGTCGTCGATGCGTGCGTAGCCGAACGGCCCGTCGCAGAACGGGTCGAGCGGCAGTTCCGGGATGAACTCAGGTGACAACATATCCAGCGACGGCGGGTAGCCGCCGTGCCGCGAGCGGAATTGCTCTAGCCCAACGACAATCATCACCGTGCGGACCGTTGCCGACCGCTGAAACTGCGCAGCATAAATGACCGGCGGAGTCTGCCTCTGGCTGTGGATCACCGGACCATCCACCGCGCCGAAGTACGTCCGGGCGTCGATTCGCTCAAGCGCGCGGAGGCCGGCGAGATAGGGCATATCGAGAGCCGACTCGGCGTTGTCCCAGTAGGCGTTGATCCTTCGGG
>CAZNDQ010000695.1:0-2054 GCA_964571825.1 uncultured Planctomycetales bacterium
GTCGATCGACTCCCTCCTTCCCGCGGTGGCGATCACCCGGCAACCGACCAGTTTGGCGAACTGAACAGCGACATGCCCGACCCCGCCCGCCCCCGCATGGATTAAAACCGTTTGCTCGGGCTGGATGCGGCAGTGATCGCCGATGCAGGCAGGGCCCTGGATGACGGCGCAGGGGGAGACGGTCGTGTCGCGGCCGATGAGGATGGGGCCTTCGGTGGCGTCGAGGACGGCGCCGGGGAGGATGCGTGCGCCCTCTTCGATGCGGATGCGTTCGGGGGCGATGAGGTGGGCGCCGTCGTAGATGTGGCCGTCTTTTTCGGGGAGACCGAGCCATTCGGACTCGAGCAGGTGCTCGTTGTGAAGGAGGAGGTCCCAGGGCCAGCGGATGAGAAAGCCGGCGCCGTCGACGACGTCCTGGCGCTGGGTCCAGTCGCGGAGGGCGGCGGGGTCGAGGAGGAGCTGCGGCGTGATGTCGTCGGGCGAATCGGGGAGGACATGGGCGCAGGCGAGCTGGTCGTGAATCACACGGGCCTGACCGCGGGGGCAGTCGGGGAAGCGCGGGGGGGGGACGTAGCGGGCGCAGACGAGGAGCGCGGGTTCGCCGGGCGCGAGGGGGCGATTGATCGGCGCGGGGAGTCGTTCGGCGGCGAGGGCGGCGAATTCGGGGCGGACCCAATAGTCGGTGATGACGGCGTCGCAGGCGCGTTCGACGTGTCCGGCGAGGGTGGCGGCGCCGCAGCGGAGTTCGCCGACGGTGCGCCAGTAGACGAGTGGGAGCAGGTTGACGAAGCCGGCATCTTCGAAGAGGACGATTCGCATCGGCGTTCGGAGCCTCGCTGCATGCGGCGCGCAAGACAAAGGGGAGTTCGCCTTGACGAACTCCCCATGGTCTAAGAGAAAAAATGGCCCATCGCAATGCCGGTGGGAGAGGTTTTTTGAACCCCGTCAATCAGGTGGGTGACGTGGCCTCGCCCAGACCTCCCGCTCAGCGGCGGGTTCGTCGGATGGCGGTGCTCAGCGCCTCCCAGGGTTCAGCGCAAAGGTTCTAAAAAACATGTCTCCCTGTCGCACATGACAGCACCATTCTTTCGCCACTCTTGTATAGCACACGGCGGGGTGAAAGCCAAGCGAAACGCGGCGATTTTTGTGCGCGCCCGCTGAGCAAAGCACGTGCCAGGCGCGGGCAAGCAATGCACGTACCATTGCGCGGTGTTGCGCGCGCGTGTGCGGTGGAAAATGAGTTGAATCGCGCGCGGCGAATCGACTAGAATGTTGCGTGGGGCGATTGACGACGGTCCACGTTCGGATGGCAGCGGCGCAGCAGAGCGGGTGTGCGCGGGTCGCGCGGTAAAGCGGTGGCACTGCGCGCGACCATTGCGCGGGCGGCGCGGCGACGGCCACCCGGATCGCGCGGACCATCAATCAGTTCGAGCATTCACGAAGAGGTTGTTGCGGGGAAATCGTGCGGTGTGACGCGGAAGCGTCGCCATGCGCGAAACGTTGTGCGCAGGCAACGCGCCGGTGCAGGTTGCAGGCGCGGCGCGACCGGCATCGATGCAGGTCCGCGTGATTATCCTTGCGGCAACGGGGTTATTCGCGCTCCGTGGCGGAGGAAGGTCCGGGAGGAGCAACGGGCATCGAAGCTGCCGGAGAAAGGGGGTGGGGAGGAGGTCCAGACGATGAGGGGCAAAGGAGCCTGCCGCGGGATCGGGGTGCTCGTCGGCGCGACGATGATGGCACTGGCCGGCTGTACTGCCGAGCCGGCGCGAGGTGTCCGCACTTGTGGAGCACCCCAGGACCGCGGCTGCCGGTGTGCGGCGCGGCCGTGTCCCGATCGGCTGGGAGCTGCCGTCGAGTGTCCGGACTGCCGCGCGCGAGCGCGTACTCGTCGATGTGACGCGGGAATCCGAGCGACCAGCGGAGCGGTTGACGCGATCGGCGCGGCGGTTGGCGGGGATCGAGTGCAGCGACGGCCGGGCGTGCGGCTGGTCGCTCGGGAGGCGCGGCAAGGGGATTCGGCACAGGACGTTGTGTACCGGACGGGGTGGCCGGCG
>CAZNDQ010000696.1:0-2054 GCA_964571825.1 uncultured Planctomycetales bacterium
TCGAGCGCGATGCGCGGGGAAATCGCCGGCCAATTGTTGCGCAAAGAGGATCGGTACATCGGGGAGAATATCGGTCGCAGTGGAGGGGGTCTTGACGGGAAAAGGGGGGGAGGATTATCGCCCTGAGCCATAAAAGCGGGGCAAGGTCAATTCAGCGGGGGTGCAATCCGATAAACGAGGCGGTCCAGGGACACGCTTGCCCGTCCGGGGTGAATCCCGCAGTCCCGAGGTCCTGGTTCAGGTGCCGCCGGCAGCGGGAGTGCCCGTTTGTCCGCCGGTTGTCGTGCAATACGGGAGCAGGTGATGGTGGTCGCGTCGAGCCGCGCAGCAAGTCGGACGGAGGTCCGACCCCGGTGGAGGCGCTGCGCGCTGCGCTGGGGGGCGTGCGCGGCGGTGCTGGCGGCGGTGAGCGGCTGCGTTCCGTCGCGGATGGAGGCGGAGCTGTTCCTGCGGAGCGAGGAGCACCTGGCGAGCGGGGCGGAGTATCGGCTGCTGCCGGGTGATGCGATCAGCATTCACTCGCCGCACGTGCTGGAGTTGGACGGAGTGAGCCAGCGTGTGGGGCAGAACGGGAAGGTGGACCTGGATCTGGTGGGGGAGATGCACATCGCGGGGCTGACGACGAAGGAGGTACGGCGGAAGCTGGAGACGCAGCTTCAGCCGTACTACGCCGATCCGCAGATTCGCGTGCGGATCGCGGAGGCGACGAGCAAGAAGATTTACGTGTTCGGTCAGGTCTCGCGGGGCGGTGCGCGGCCGTACACCGGGCGCGACACGGTGATGGACGTGATCATGGACGCGGGGCCGCTGTTCACGGCGTGGACGGCGCAGATCAAGGTGCTGCGGCCGAGCGCGACGGAGGGGGAGCGTCACGAGATCAAGGTGAACTTCGACCGGATGGTGGAGCAGGGCGACCTGAGCCTGAACTTCCTCTTGCAGGAAGGGGACATCGTCTGGGTGCCGGCGACCGTGCTGGGCTGGATCGGGCTGCGGCTGCAGGAAATCTTCTTCCCGCTGCAGCCGCTGATCCAGGCGTATCAGGTTCCGGCGTCGGTGATTCAGACGAACGACGTGTACCAGGATGATGATGACGACGACGATGGGAACAACCGGCGGCTGTATCTGCCGTCGGCGCGAAGGTTTTGACGGCGGGGACGGATGAAAGCGGTGAACGAACAGGTGCGAACGCCACTGAACGATCCTTGGACGCCTCCGGCTGAGACGGAGGACACCGGCTGGTCCGACATGAAGCGGACGATGCTGGAAGTGATCCGCATCATCTTGCTGCGGCGGTGGGTGTTCTTCGTGCCGTTCTGTCTGGCGACGGCGGGGGCGCTGCTGGCGAGCCGGCAGGTGCCGCGGAAGTACAAGGCGGCGACGATCTTCGAGCGGCGGGAGGACGTGGTGACGTCGAACCTGCTGCGGGACAAGACGCCGTTTTCGTTCGAGGTGCTCAAGCGGTCGCTGCAATTCGATCTGACGGACGGCGAGGCGATGGCGGAGGTGGTTCGCGCGCTGGGTCTGGGCGCGGCGGGGCGCGAACCGGCGGAGTCGCTGAGCGCAGAGGAGGCGGAGAAGGCCGACCGGGCGCTGGGGGCGTCGCTGGCGCAGGGGATCGGGGTGCACTTTCATCAGAACAGCCCGCAGCTCGACGTCATTGAGATCAACTATTCGTGCGGCGACCCGGCGCTGGCGTATCGGATGGCGAACGCGGTGCGCGAAGTGTACATCCGGCGGACGATCGAGCGGATCAACGGCATCCTGAACGATGCGCAGGACTTTTTTGAGCAGCACAAGCAGTCGACGGAGCAGGAGATCGCGAGCCTGACGGACGAGCTGCTGCGATTCCGGCTGAAGTATCCGGGGGTTGATCCGGGTCAGCCGGAATCGGTGGACCGGGCGCTGACGGAGCTGGAACGGCAGCGGGAGACGCTGCTGGAGCGGCGTCAGGAGGCGGTCAACGAGAGCGCGGCGCGGCAGTCGTTTCTGGGGGAGTGTGACGAGCCGGCCGAGGCGACCGGGTGCTTTGCCCTGCTCACCACCCTGTCAATCGC
>CAZNDQ010000697.1:0-2047 GCA_964571825.1 uncultured Planctomycetales bacterium
AGCCGGCCGTGGTGGGCGGGCGCCGACGTGCCGTGCACCGAGCATGTGAAGGGACAGATGCGCGTGGCGCCGGGGAATGGGGCGGCGCCGCAGCTCGAGATCAAGGTGATCCGCAACCGCTGTGACACCGGGATCTCAGCGGAAGAGGCGTATCCGCGGATGCAGGAGATGGGTCTGGAGTACGGGCCGACGTTCCGCGGTCTGCGGCGGATGTGGTGCGGCGAGGGGGAGTCGCTGGGGGAGATCGTGGCGCCGGACGAGCTGGCCGGCGGGCTGGAGGGGTACCACGCGCACCCGGCGGTGCTGGACGCCTGCTTCCAGGCGATCACGGGGACGCTGCGGAGCGGCGGGTCGGGCGATCGGACGGTGTATCTGCCGGTGGAGATGCAGCAGGTGCGGACGTTCGGGAAGCTCAGCGGCCGGTTGTGGAGCCATGCGCGGGTGGTGGAGCGCGGCGCGCGGAGCGCCACGGTGGACGTGCGGGTGGCGAACGAATCGGGGCAGGTACTGCTGGAGGTGCGCGGGTTCCGCTGTCAGGCACTCGATGGCGGGCGAAGTGTGGAGGACGAGGCGAGCGACCTGGTGTATTCGTTCCGGTGGCAGTTGCAGCCGCGTCCGGCGGCGGCGCGGGGTCTGCGCAGCGCGCAGCACCTGCCGTCGCCGAAGCAGGTGGTGGAAGAGGTGCGGACGGACGTGCGGCGTCTGGCGGCGGACCTGGGTCTGGACGAGCACTACCAGTATTTCGAGGAGCACACGAACGAGCTGTGCACGTCGATCGTGCTGCGCGCGTTCGAGAAGCTGGGGCTGGCGGTGCGGGCGGGGGAGCGACTGAGCGCAGCGGGGCTGATCGAGAAGCTGGGGATCGCGCCGCGGTTTGCGATGCTGATGGACCGGCTGCTGGAGATGCTGCGCGAGGACGGGATCATCGAGGCGGACGGGGAGGAGTTCGTGCTGCGGCGGGAGGCGCCGGCGCGGGAGATGCGCGAGTTGCTGGCGCGGTATCCGGCGTTCTACGCGGAGCTGACGCTGCTGGGCCGGTGCGGGGAGAACCTGGCGGAGATTCTGAAGGGTGAGATCGACCCGCTGCACCTGATCTTCCCGGACGGGTCGCTGGCGACGGCGGAGCATCTGTATTCCGACTCGCCGTCGCTGCGGTTTTACAACGCGCTGGCGCGGCGGGCGTTCGAGCGGATCGTGGCGGAGTACCCGGAGAGCCGGAACCTGCGGATTCTGGAGATCGGTGCGGGGACGGGCGGGTTGACGTCGCACATCGTGCGGTGTCTGCCGGCGGACCGAACGGAGTACGTGTTCACCGATCTGTCGAATCACTTTTTCGTCAAGGCGGAGGAGAAGTTCCGCGACTATCCGTTCGTCCGCTATCAGAAGCTGGACATCGAGCAGAACCCGCTGGCGCAGGGGTTCGAGGCGCACACGTTTGACGTGATCATCGCGTCGGAGGTGCTGCACGCGACGGCGGACATGCGGCGGACGATCGGGAACGTGAAGGCGCTGCTGGCGGACGCGGGGCAGTTGCTGCTGGTGGAGGCGGTGCGTCCGGTGCGGTGGGTGGACCTGGTGTTCGGGCTGACGGAGGGGTGGTGGCGGTTCACGGATCGGGAGCTGCGGCCGGCGTATCCGCTGCTGTCGATGCACAAGTGGCGGGGGCTGCTGGAGGAGACGGGGTTCGACGCGGTGGTGGAGGCGTCGGGTCGTCCGGAGCGGGAGATCGAGAACGCGGTGATCCTGGCGCGGGGGCCGCAGGTGGATGCAGCGCAGGCCGCGGAGGAAGCGGCCGCGGTCGCGGCGGCAGCCGAGACGGCGGGCGCGACGCCGACGAACGGCGAGCCGTCGGCGGCGGACGCGGCGACGAGCGAGGCGGCGGCGACAGCGAGCGCAGCGGCGCCGGTGGTCGCTCCGGCGATCACGGGGAACGGCACGTGGCTGGTGCTGTCGGATAACGGGGGCACGGCGGCGGCGCTTTGCGCGCGGCTGCGCGGGCGCGGAGACCGGTGCATCGAGGTTTTTTCGGGGAGCGCGGGGCGGCAGG
>CAZNDQ010000698.1:0-2037 GCA_964571825.1 uncultured Planctomycetales bacterium
GTCGGTGTCGATATAGACGAGGGCGTCATCGTCGCCGCCGTCGCGTCCGACGAGGACAAGGGCACCGAACTCATCGTTCTTCTCACCATTGTCGTTGAGGTCGGGGACGGCGGAGTTGAGGAAGCGTTTTTCGCGGATGCGGGTGAACCAGTAGACGGGGTCGGTGATGGCGTCGGGGGTCGGGGGCGGATTGTATTCGACGGGGGTGCCATCATCGGTGTTGTAGAGGAGTTTGCCGGCGTCATTGAGGTAGACGCGAATGAGGTCGTGGTCGCCCTGGCCGGAGAAGTCCTGGACGTCGACGACCTTGGTCCGGCCGTCGGGGGTTTCGCGGAGACCGGGGATGGACATGTCGACGCCGGTGTCGAGGACGGCGATGACGACGCCGCGGCCGTCGCTGTTCGGGCGGGCGCGGAGGAACTCGTCGACGCGACAGGTGGAAAGCGAGAGCTGCGACCAGGGCACGCCCTGCGCGGCGACCGTAGGAGCGAAGGCGACGAAGGAGAGTCCGATCAGTTGATGAAAGGTACGCATTTTCCACTCCGGTTCGGACAGATCAGCAACAGCTCTAGGTACTCTGGTGCATTGCCGCGGGGCTTGTCAACTGGTTTTCATTCAGGTGCGGGATGGCGCGGCTTGCGGGACAGGAGATGGCGCGCAATCCGGACGGTGTCGAAGCGGACCCAGAGGAGGGTGTCCTTGCCGCCGACGTCGGCCCACATCGCGGAGTAGCGGGCGAAGGCGGGCACGTCGACGAAGATGTCGAGGTACTCGGCAGCGATGACGTCGGGCTTGAGTTCGCCGAGCGAGTACGCCACGTCGTATTTGTTGTGGCCGGGGAGGTGGCGTTTGGCGTCGGCGGGGACGCGGGCGACGTGTTTGTCGCATTTGCCGAGGAGGTCGACGCCGCGGCGGTCAGCGAAGTAGGGCACACAGCCGGCCCAGGAGACCGCGACGGAGGCGTCGGGGTCGGAGCAGTCGCGGAGCGCGACGGCGGTGCGGATATTGCGTTCGTTGTCGAGGGTGAAGTACGGGGGCTCGCGGAGGAGCCACTCGGCAGCGAAGGAGTAGTTGAAGTTGAGCAGGCCAAGGAGGGCGGCGGCGGAGAGGAGGGCGCGGCGGAAAAGGGGGCGCTCGGCGAGGGCGGAGGCGGCGAGGTAAACGTAATACGCGGCGGCGACGATCATGGCGGGGAGGGCGGGGAGGATGAAGCGGTCGCGCGGCCAAGCGTCTCCGCCGGTCCAACACTGATAGGCAGCGAGAAAGGCGAAGAGGGCGGCGGCGGGGAAAAAGGGGCGGTGAAAGCGCCAGACGAGGCCGACGGCAACGGGGACCCAGATGATGAAGGAGCGGGCAAGCGTCCACCAGGTGAAGAGGCCGCCCTGCATGAGGCGATCAAAGAGGGGGAAGTTGGTCGCCTTGAGGTAATAGGTGTTGGGGAGCCACTCGCCGTAGTAGCTGTGGCGCCAGAGGAGGTGGGCGAGCATTGGGGTGAGGGCGAGGAGCGCGAAGAGGATCGTGCGCAGGCGATGCGCGGGGCAGAGGAACAGGGTGGTCGCAGCGAGGAGGGCGAGGAAGACGAGCCCTTCGGGGCGGACGAGCGGCGTGAGGCCCATGACGAGCAGTGCGGCGGGCGCGGCGCGGCGCTCGAGCAGCGGGCGGCAGGCGAGGAGGAGACTGAGCGTGACGAGGAGGCTGAGCAGCCCGGTTTCCATGCCCTCGAGCGGCCAGTAGGCGTGGACGTAATGACCGGCGAGGAGGAAGACGGCGAGGATGCGCGCGGGCGGGGGCAGGCCGCAGACGCAGCCCATGCGCCAGACGAGGAGCAGGGTGAGGATCAGGAGCGCTTCGCCGACAATCTGCATGGCGAGGCAGGCCTGTGAGGGGTCGAGGCCGACACGGTGGACGAGGGCCATGACGCCGACCCAGAGGAAGTTGGTGTAGCCCTCGACGCGCTCGCCGTCGTTCCAGACGAGGCCGCGACCGCGGGCCCAGTTGGCGGCGTACTTCATGCTGACGAGGGCGTCGTCGAAGAGG
>CAZNDQ010000699.1:0-2032 GCA_964571825.1 uncultured Planctomycetales bacterium
GGCGCTTGCTTGCCCTACACCTTAGACGCTCCGGCTTCGGCTGGGGCGTCTTTGGTTACAAGGCTCGGATCAAACTCTTCAATTGATTTATTCGCTTGCTCGTGCCGTCCCCGGAGGGCTGACACGTTTGCATTCGAACAGGGCTCATACACTCTCGCGGGCCCCCGAAGCGACGAATCGCGCCGGAGGCCGGCTCGTGTGAGAATGTACGACGTGCGGCGCCGAAGCGCCGCCACACCATACGGCCGACTCCACACGCACGAACGCGCGGAGCCGCCGTCACATTCTCACGGCAGTATCACTGTTCACTTTTCAAAGAGCCGATCTCGCCGCCCTCACGGTGGCGAGCCCGAGAACTATAACTGATTTGCCGGGGGTGTCAACCCGCGCCGAACGGCAGCTTCGGCGAAACGGAGTGCGTCGGACAAGCCGCGGGGGTTTGTCCGCAGGGGCGCGAAAGGATTTCGGCCCGTCGATCACACCCAGCACCGATAAGATAGCACGGCCGGACCGGGAGTCAAGCGCCGGCCAAGAATCCCGACCATTCACCGAACAGCATTCATAACGCGCGCATTTGAAACGGGTTAGGATGTGCTTCCGTCGTACAACGGCCGGGACGGCGTGCCGGAATTGCGTGGGCGTTGCCGGGCCAGTCGGATCGACGATAATGAGGAGGCTGTCGACGAGGGCGGCGCGGCCCCTTTTGCGCAGTCGCTTCCGGGCGTGGAGTGGCTTCCGTATGTTCAAGCAACAGCATGAGTTGCGGGCGCTGGCGGCACTGGTGCTGGCGCTCGTGGGGGCCGAGTCGGCCCAGGCGCGGGTGATTCTGATCAGCATGGATGGGCTGCGGCCGGAGGGGATCTCCCGCGCGCAAACCCCGACGCTGGACAAGCTTATGGCCGAGGGGAGCAGCACGTTCCTGGCGCTGTGCGACCTGCCGCCGGCGACGATGACCAACCACGCGACGATGCTGACGGGCGTAAACGCCACGGCACACGGGGTTTACGAGAACACGGACATTCCCGGAGAGATTGACCGTGTCACGATCACGGACATTTGTGCTACGGCCGGGCTGCGCGCGGGCTTCTATGCGAGCAAGAGCAAGCTGTCGTATCTCACGCACCAGAATGAACTTGTGGCGTATGCACTCCGCGGGACGCCGGCGGAACTGATGGAACTGGTGGAGGCGCAGTTGCGCGCCGATCCGCTGGACTTTATCTTCATCCACAGCCGGGAGCCGGACTCGACCGGGCACGCAAGTGGCTGGCTGAGCGATAATTACATCAAGGCAGTGGAGTCGGTGGACGACCTGATCGGGCACCTGATCGACGTGCTGGCGGAGGAGGAACTGCTGGACGAAACGACGATCATCGTGACGGCCGATCACGGCGGGATCGACTTCGGGCACGTGTTTAATCAGCCGGAAGTCCGGTTCATACCGTGGGTTACGTGGGGAAAGGGGATTGCGGCGGGGCGGCTGATCTGCGGGGAAGTGCGGCAGGTGGATACGGCCGCGACGGTGTTGATGCTGCTCGGACTCGAGATTCCGGCGGGCTTTGAGGGGAAGCCGATCAGCGAAGCACTTGCTGTAAATGAGGCTCAGGCCTGCACTTCCGGCGCGCCGGCGATCGGACCGCCGTGCATGTTCTTCGCGGTGACGCCGGCATTGCTGGGGCTCGGATTGGTCGCCTGGAAGGTCGCAGCGGATCGCCGGCGGCTGCGTGCCGGCCGCGCGTAAGTGCTCAATTTCGAGGGCGAAAATCGCGCGCAAGTCCTTATTCTGCGTTGTTTTTTTCGTTTTTTTGTGCGTGACCTTTTTTCGGGCGCGGGGCGGGGTGCGGCGCACGCGGGCGATGCGCGTGGTGTGTAACTCTCGCCTGAAGAAGCGGTTAACGAGGCGCCCCGCGGCGGCGGAAATTTGATATTTTTCTTTCAGAAGTCGTTGAAACAAAAAAAGAGGATTTTTTTGGGCGCGCACAAGGCCGGGTCTGGGCGCGCTTTGGGCGCGCTGCGGGAGTGGCGAGTGGCTAGT
>CAZNDQ010000700.1:0-480 GCA_964571825.1 uncultured Planctomycetales bacterium
CCTCCAGCGCTACAAGGACCTGCAGGACATCATCGCCATCCTCGGCATCGACGAACTCAGCGAAGAGGACAAGATCACCGTCGCCCGCGCCCGCAAAATCGAGCGCTTCTTCAGCCAGCCCTTCTTCGTTGCCGAGCAGTTCACCGGCTTCGAGGGCAACTACACGCGCAAAGACGACGCCATCCGCAGCTTCGAGGAAATCTGCGACGGCAAGTGGGACCACCTCCCCGACCAGGCCTTCATGTACGTCGGCACCGTCGAAGAGGCCGAGGCCAAGGCGAAGAAGCTCGCCCAGCAGTAACCGACCGCAAGGAGCGCGATCATGGCTCTGCCGTCAAACCTTCACTGCCGCGTCATCACCCCCGAGGAGGCCGTCCTCGAGACCGAGGCGACGCAGATCGTCTTCCCCGCCCACGATGGGCAGGTCGGCGTCCTGCCCGGCCGGGCGCCCCTCATCGCCCGCCTCGGCACCGGCGAACT
>CAZNDQ010000700.1:490-2029 GCA_964571825.1 uncultured Planctomycetales bacterium
CTCGAAACCCCCGCCGGCACGCAGCGCCTGGTCATCGATCAGGGCTTCGCCCAGGTCGTCGACAACCAGGTCGTCATCCTCACGCAGGATGCCCGCCGTCCTGAAGACCTCAGCGCCGACGCCCTCCGCGAGGAACTCCGCGCCGCGTCCGAGCAGCAGGCCCACTCCCCCGGGGCCATCAAGGAGCGCCTCGCCGCCCAGCACCGCGCCCGCGCCAAACTCCGCGCGATCCACCACAGCTAGACAAGTACGCCCAAATCGGCCATGCTATCCCCTGCAGCAGGGCCGGCTCACCCGCACTGCACCCTCTCCCCCACGTCGGGTGACCCTCCGTCCGCCGCATTCATCTCCCCGATAACTCGGTTGCGCCGCAGCGCGTCGCCCGCGCGCGGCGGGCTCATTGATCCCGTGCCCGCCCCGCCCGGCCGCTCGCCCAACGCACCCGGACCGTCCCGCGCCGGGGCGCCGGACGAACCTGGACCGGACCATTTGAGGGAACCGGCCTGATTGGCCGATTCGGCTATAATCAGCACCGCCGCGGCCCCGAACCTGCCGCGACGCGCGATCGGCCGAGCGGACCTATCAAGGCCCCGAACCTCTTTGCCGCCCTATCAAGGGTATGGAGCGACCGCCATGCTCACCTGGACTTTCCTCGGCGTCGGCAGCGCCTTCGCCAAACGCAACCTGCAATCCAACGTCCTCGTCGAAGCCTGGAAGACCGGGCCCGACCACCAGCCCGCGCCCGACGACGTGTTGCTCATCGACTTCGGCGGCACCGGCCCAATCGCCCTCGACCAGCTTCGCCAGAAACCCGGCTTCGGTTACCTCGACCGCAGCGGCACCATCTACTACCCGGCGATCCGCAAGCTCTTCATCACCCACCAGCACGCCGACCACATCGGCGGCCTCGAAGAACTGGCCCTGATGAATATGTTCGTCCTCAGCGACGCCCGCACCGGCCGGCCCTTCAAGCCCCAGATCATCAGCTCCATCAACATCCTCATTAACCTCTGGGACAACTCGCTCAAGGGCGGCCTCAATACCCTCCCCGGACGCTACGCCCTGCTGCAGGACTATTTCTTCATCCTCTCGCTCGTCAACAACGACCCCGAGCGCAACCACTTCACCATGCTCAAGCGCTACCGCTTCGGCTACTTCCCCACCGACCACGTGCAGATCGAACAGAAATACGACTGGCCCAGCTACGGTCTGTTCATCGAGGACACCGAAACCGGCGAGTCCGTCTTCTTCTCCGGCGACACCCGCTTCGACTACCCCGCCTACGCCGACATGATGAACCGCGCCAAGCTCTGCTTTCACGACGTCCAGCTCGTCGAGCAGCGCAGCACCATCCACGCCCTGATCAGCGAGCTGCGCACCCTCCCCGACGACATCCGCGGGAAAACCCTGCTCTATCACTATGGAGACAACTGGGACGACCGCCCCTACGAGTTCGTCCGCGACGAATTCCGCGGCTTTGCCGAACCGCAGCAGCGGATGATCCTCTTCGAGTAGCGACCGGCGCGCGGCGCCCCGCTC
>CAZNDQ010000701.1:0-2023 GCA_964571825.1 uncultured Planctomycetales bacterium
ACCTCGTCACCGAGCCGCGCACCATCCGCCTCTTCGCCAATGCCCTCGACCACGTCGCCTCCGGCGGCCTCCGCGACTGCAACGCCAGCGGCCGCGAAGACGCCTGCGACATCGCCGACGCCGACAGCCTCGACCTCGACGCCGACGGCGTCCCCGACGAATGCCAGGACCTCTGCTACTGCGGCGACTTCAACGCCGACGGCCGGGTCGACCTGCTCGACTTCAACACCTTCGCCGCCTGCCTCGCCGACCAGCCCGTCTGCGCACAGCGCGACCACGCCTGCGCCGACCTCGACGCCGACGGCCGGGTCTCCCTCCTCGACTTCGTCACCTTCGCCGCCCTCTACGAAAACCCCCTGCTCGCCCTCCCCCCGAACTGCCTGCCGCCATGATCGGAATGCCGGGTGCCCCGCCCTTGAGCGCAGCGGAACGGCGGGGGGACGGAACCCCGCCTTGCTCAATGCGGCCCGAAGCTCTATGTGCTGCTATTTCGTCGCCTTCTTCCGCGCCCGCTTCCCGCGCTTCGACTTGCCCCCCGCGCTCTCCCCCGTCTCGAACAGCGCCCCCGCCGCCTCCGCCGCCTCACCCCGATCGACGACGATCGTGTCCGCCAGCTCCGCGTCCTTCTCCTGCCGCTTGATCACGTTCCCGTGCTCGTCAAACTCCTGATCCGCCAGCGCCGTGCTCTGCGCCGCCAGCTTCACCAGCGCCGCCCGGAACCGCTCCTGCTCCTCCTTCGTGATCGCCCGCACCGACTCCACCACCTCGCCGATGTACCGCGTGAACACGTCGCGCCGCTGCGAGAACGCCGCCTTGCGCTTCTTCCGCCGCAGCTGAATCCCCAGCATCCGCCCGCACTCCGCCAGCCCCAGCCGGATCTCCTTGCGGATCTCGTCATAGTCCGCGATCGCCTCCTTGCTCTCCGACGTGAACGGCACCCACACGCTCGCCATGTGAATCAGCACGACGATCGGCGCCTGCGGCAGCGCCCCCCGCGCCTGCGACAGCCCGTAATTATTCCACTTCATCTCCACGACCGACTTGAACGTGCAGCACGCACTCTGCTGATAGAGCAGCGGCACCCGGTTCGCAAACCGCAGCACCCGCGCCTGCACCGGCTCCTCGTCCTTGCCGTTGAACTCCTCGTCGTGCCGGTCCTTCCCCAGTTCGCCCCCATACGCGAACCCCACCTCGATCTGGAACGGGTTCCCCCGATACACGGCCGGCGGCCGCGTCGTCGCCGTGTAAAACTCCGCCTTGATCTCCTTCAGCAGCCCGTTGAGGATCGCCTCCGCCCCGATCGGCGCCAGGCAGTTCGTCGGCGGCGCCATCAGCTTCACCTGCTGCAGTGCCTGATAGATCCGCTCCGACTCGCGCGGCCCGATCGCCTTCACCCACGTGTTCGGCGTCACCCCCGCCGTCCGCGCCACCTCCGCCACCGCCTTCGGCGTCACCCGGCAGAACTCCGTCTTGAGAAACGCCCCGAGCTGTTTGCACGAAGTCTCCTTCAGCATCTTCATCATCGTGCCCAGCTCGATCCCGTACGGGTGCGGCTTGATCTCCTGCGTCTCGGGCGGCAGCGTCTGCACCGCCCGCGGAAACTCCACCGCCTCCGCCCCCGGCGCCTGATACACCAGCCGCGCGTGCGGATTGGCGATCGCCGTCTGCTCCATGTACTCGTCGACCGACGTCCGCCCCTTCATGTACGACGCGACCAGCTCGATCTCGACTTCCGTCCCCCGCTCCGGCGCCCACTCGATCGTCTCGTCGAGGATGATGTCCGGCGCGTTCTTCTTCGTGTCGATCGCCACCTCGTAGTGATGCGCCGGCTTGCCCTTGCCCGTCCGCGAGATGATCCGGATCGGCCGGCCCGTCGTGATCAGCCCGTACATCCCCGCCGCGCTGATCCCGATCCCCTGCTGCCCGCGCGACATCTTCAGCCGGTGAAACTTCGAGCCGTACAGCAGCTTGCCGAACACGTTCGGAATCTGCGTCTTGACGATCCCCGGCCCGTTGTCCGTCA
>CAZNDQ010000702.1:0-2008 GCA_964571825.1 uncultured Planctomycetales bacterium
CGGCGTTCCGGATCGATTTCCCCGCGTTCTTAGCGGAGCAGGGGGAATTGCACCGGCACATCGCCGCCCGCCTGGCCATCGGCGTCCGAGCGAACGAGGTGGCCGACGAAGTCGGCCTCTCGTGCGGGCGAATCACCCAAATCCGTCAGCAGATGCGGACGGAATGGGAACTCGCCACCATGTAAATGGTTTGACGTTTTCCGCTTCAATTTTTACCGAGGCTCCCGAGCGACCCCAGCTTTCGCTGGGGTTTCTTTGAGGCTGCTATGCGTCGGAGCCATCCGGACCGGCAATGTGCTTGGTCGCAAAGTCTTTCAGGCGTGCGATCACCTGCCGGACATCGTCCCTGTCGAGCGGTGCGTAGCGATCGAGGACGCCGATTTTCACCATGTACTGCTCGACGACTGGAAGCGACGGATCAAGGGAGTCCGGCCCCTCCACCACGCCGACGGCGTTGCCGATGATAATGCGGAAGACGCAGGTGGTGGCCATGGCGACATGATACGACGATTTCCCGGAAAAAGCAGGCGATATTGTGGCTCTCCGAAGCCACGAACGCCTCGGAATCGACCGCCTACACGGGGCTGGGTTCGCAGACGGTCAAGGTCGCCCGGAAGGACGAAGGATGATAAGATAGAAGTATGAAATACGAAGTTGAACTTCCCGAGGACATTGACCGCCGCCTTTCGGAGAAGGCGTCCGAAACCGGGGAGGATGTCGTGCACTTGATCCGCATCGCGGTCGGGCGGTTCGTGAGCGAGGAGATGCCGCCGACGAACGGCGCTTGGTCGGAGGAAGGCGAGCGCCGTCGCCGCGAGCTCATCGACAAGGACATTGCCGGAACGATTTCGGGAGAGGAACTGGTGGAGCTCACCCGGCTCGACCAATTGGCCAACGCGCACTTCGACCAGGTCGCGCCGCCGCCGATGGAGGGCGCTCGCCGACTGCACGACCAACTCCTGCGGAACCGTGGCAACAACGGACACTGATTCCGCCGACGCGTTCCGGTATCCTGGCCAGCCGCTCGAGCGGCGGCACGGTCCGTCCGGATACGCCGATTACCACTCGTACCGGTCGTGGCTGCGGGACGAGTTCACATTCCGCTGCGTCTACTGCCTCATCCGCGAACAATGGGGACGCGTGACTGGCGAATTTGACCTCGACCACTTTCTGCCGCAGGCGAGCCATCACGGGCAGGCGACCGATTACGATAATCTGCTCTACGCCTGCCGGCCGTGCAATTTGCGGAAGTGCGACAACGTGCTGCCCGACGCTTCCCAGTTTCTCACGCGCGAAGCGGTGCGCATCCATCCCGACGGCGCGATCGCAGGCCTCACACCTGAGGCGGCGAGGATCATCCGCGTGCTGTGCCTAAATTCTCCAGCCTGGAAGCGCTGGCGGCGGATGTGGATGCGGATTGTGGAGCTGGCGGCGGAGAGCGACGAGGACCTACTGCGCGAGCTGCTCGGCTACCCCAAGGACCTTCCGGACCTGCGCGCCTTGCATCCGCCGTACAACACACGGCCAGAGGGCATTGAGCAGTCGTATTTCGCCCGCCGCGAGCGCGGGGAGCTGCCGGACTGGTACGTGGACTGACGGCGGATCGGGGCGAGTACGAAAAAAGCCCCGGCTCCGAGAGGCGGAACCGGGGCAGAGGTCAGCGGCTTTCTGCTTCCCTGGCAGCCGATGCACACAGTCGAGCAGCAGCGGCGAGATCACCGGACTCCCAAGCATTTACGACGGCTGTACAGGCTTCCAGTAGCTTCGGAGCCGCCACGATGAGGCGGGCGTTTTCTGCACGTTTTGGATCGTCAGGATTCAGTGAGCAGATGTACCAGTCGGAATCTGAACCTAAGACCACGATATCACCATCTTCTCCTTTGGCTGAATGCCAGGGGGCGAGCGTGTGCGCCAACGCTGTGAGGTTGCGGTTCTCCATGTGGAAGAAGGGGAAGAAAACTAATAATCGGACGGCAGCAGCGCCGTAATGGCGCCGCCTGGGCCGTCC
>CAZNDQ010000703.1:0-2003 GCA_964571825.1 uncultured Planctomycetales bacterium
GCTCGTGCTCGCCGGGCCCGTCGCCGGCGACTTCGACGGCGACGGCGACGTCGACCTCGTCGACTTCGGCATCTTCGCCGCCTGCTTTAACGGCCCCGGCAACCCGCCCGCCCCGGGATGCACTGTCAACGCCGACCTCGACGGCGATGGCGACGTCGACCTCGGCGATTTCACCATCTTCGCCACGAACTTCACCGGCCCCCTGTAGCGCCGGATCGCCGATAGCCGCGGGGCGCCGCGAAACGAACGCGGCGCCCCGACGCGACCATGAGAATGTCCCCCGGCCGCAGGCGCCGCCCGCCATCGGAGGGTCATCTCATGTCCACCTCGCCACAACGCCGCCGAGTTTCCCCTCGTCGCGCATTCTTCGCCGCCGCCCTCACTGTGCCGCTGCTCGCCGGTTGCTGGCCATGCAGTAACGTCCTCACCAAAAAGACCGAAGCGGGTAAAACGTACGTCTACAACTGCGGCAAGCTCCTCGCCGTCTACAACCACGCCGGCAACACCTTCACCGAATTTCGCGTCGACGGCCTCAACCTCATCGGCGGCTTCTGCGCCGGACCGCCCGGCACATCCACCAACCTCGACGGCGCCATGAAAGGCCACAGCCCCGAATACCCCTTCGGCCACCGCGACGCCAATGGCAACATGCTCCCCTGGCAGGGCTTCTGGTCCGGCTTCAACTACATCGACCAGCGCTGGATGACCTGGGCCGGCGTCCCCGGAAACGCCCTCGCCCAGTGCTCATACTCCTTCTCCCAGCCGCGCGACGACCTCCTCATCCTGACCGTCATCACCCAGGTCCCCTTCTGCTTCGACCCCCTCTTCCAGTGCGAAGTGAACTATTACATTTCCCCCGCCGGCATCGGCGTCACCAATAAGATCACAATCTACAAAGACCTCGAACCCTTCGGCTACGACGATACCGGCGGCCAGTTCCTCATGACCCAGGTCGACTGCGACCTCGACCCCGCCTTCCCCGAAACCCAGGCCGATCAGCCCGATCTCTACTACAAGCTCGCCCTCAACGACGCCGTCGTCTCGCTCGTCCCCTTCCCGCCCTACAACCCGATCACGCCCTCGCACATCTACGCCGACGGCCCCGCCGCCGCCCCCGGCTACGACCCCCTCCCCGACTCCGCCCTCGTCCCCCCAACGGCCGCCCGCGCCATCCTCTCTCCTTTCGGCCGGCCTTCTCGCAACGTTAACCTCGCCCTCCGCATCGACCTCGAACACTCGACCCTCCCCCCGCTCGAGTACTACTGCGAATACAACGGCCGGCGCGATTACCTCAACTTCCTCCTCTCCCCCGCCATCGGCCAGAACCGCGCCACCAAGTCCGTCCCCGCCGGCACCGTCTGGGAACTCCGCGGCGACCTCCTCCCCTGGAAGGGCTCCGACCCCGCCGTCCTCGCCTCCGCCCCCTGGCTCTACGAATAGCACGCTCCCCGACGTCATGCTGAGCGCAGCGAAGCATCTCTCGTCGCCAGTGCATCCAGCACGCCAACCCCCGCGCCGTATTCTTCGTCGCGGTACTCAGCGACTCCGCGTTTCAGCTTCTTGTCTTGCTGGCCACAAGCCACTAGCCACTGTCTGGCTGTCATGCTGAGCGCAGCGAAGCATCTCGAATCACCGGTGCCTCCAGCACGCCAGCAACCGTACGTTGTCCTCCCTCATTCCGCATTCCGCATTCCACATTCCGCATTTCTTCCGTCGCGGTATTCCGCGACTCCTTCACTGGCCACTGGCCACTGGTCACTGGCCACTGTCTGGCCGTCATGCTGAGCGAAGCGAAGCATCTCGAATCACCGGTGCCTCCAGCACGCCAGCAACCGTACGTTGTCCTCCCTCATTCCGCATTCCGCATTCCACATTCCGCATTTCTTCCGTCGCGGTATTCCGCGACTCCTTCACTGGCCACTGGCCACTGGTCACTGGCCACTGTCTGGCCGTCATGCTGAGCGAAGCGAAGCATCTCGAATCACCGGTGCCTCCAGCACGCC
>CAZNDQ010000704.1:0-1999 GCA_964571825.1 uncultured Planctomycetales bacterium
CCCGCCGTTGCGTTATCATGCCGTGCGAAGCGAGGAATCCATTCCTCCACTTCGTAACTTCGTAACTTCGTAACTTCGTAACTTTCTTCCCATTCCGCATTCCGCATTCCGCATTCCGCATTTCTTCCGCCGTCATGCTGAGCGCAGCGAAGCATCTCTAATCGCGCCGCACTTCCAGCACGCCGAGTGCCGCGCGATCGCCGCCATTCCGCATTCCGCATTCCGCATTTCTTTCGTCGCGGTACTCCGCAACTCCACCACCGGCCACCGGCCACTGGTCACTGGTCACTGGCGGAAGATTTCCGCCACCCTCGCCACCCACTCCCACAGCGTCTCGGCAAACAGCGCATTGACCGCCCCGATCGCCGCCGCCGTGATCCACAGCCCCACCAGCACCCGCACCGCAAAGCCGATCGACAGAATGTTGATCTGTGGCATCGTCCGCGCGATGAACCCCATCGTCAGCTCGGTGATGAACATCGTGATCAGCACCGGCGCCGCCAGCCGCACGCCGAACGAAAACGCCCCGACGATCAGCTCGTTGAGCACCGCCGCGATGTCCTCGCTCATCGCGAAGCTCAGCAGCGGCGTCGTGCGATACGTCTCCAGCAGCGCCGTCATCAGCGCATGATGCCCGCCGATGAGAAAGAAAATCATCAGCGTAAAAAAGAAATAAAGGTCGCCCACCGCCGTCGAATTGCTGTCGAACACCGGGTTCAGCACGTCCCCCGCCCGCAGCCCGATCTGCTGCCCGACGAGCTGCCCCGCCAGGTCCGCCCCCATGAACACCAGCCCGAACGCCAGCCCGATCACCAGCCCGATCATCAGCTCGCCCGCCAGGCCCGTCACCACGTCCGCCAGCCCCAGCGCCGCCGGCGCCTGCCGCGCCACCAGCGGAAACGCGCACAGCCCCACCGCCAGCGCGAAGTACGCCCGCACGCGCACCGGCACCACCTGGCTGCTCAGCATCGGCGCCGCCATCACCACCCCGCCGATCCGCGCCAGGATCAACGCCAGCGTCGGCAGCAGCATCAACCAGCCTGCGGCTTCCCACGGCATCGCCCCGCCTCATCTCAGAACGGCACGCTGCCCAGCAGCGCCCGCGCATATTCGATCATCCGCACCACCAGCCACGGCCCGAAGAACACCCCCGCCAGCGTCATCGCCGCAATCTTCGGCACGAACTGCAGCGTCTGCTCCTGCAGCGACGTCACCGCCTGGAACAGCGCGATCACCAGACCCACCAGCAGACCCAGCGCCAGCACCGGCGCCGCGATCAGCAACGACATGATCAGCGCCTCGCGCGCCAGATCGATCGCCCCGTCCAGCGTCATGGCACAAAGCTCTCCAGCAGCGAACCCACCACCAGGTGCCAGCCGTCCGCCAGCACAAACAGCAATACCTTGAACGGCAGCGAAATCAGCACCGGCGGTAACATTAACATTCCCATCGAGATCAGGATCGACGCGATCACCATGTCAATCACCAGAAACGGCAGGTAAATGCGGAACCCCATGATGAACGCCGTCTTCAGCTCGCTCAGCATGAACGCCGGCACCAGCACCCGCGTCGGCACGTCCGCATAGCGCACCTCCTCGTTCGGCTCGACACCCTCGTCCCGCTCGTACTCGAGGAACAGAAACACGTCCTCCTCGCTCCCCGCGCGCTCGATCTGCCGGAACATGAACCCCCGCATGTGCCGCACGGCCGTCTCCAGCGCCAGCGCCTGCGTCATCCCCGGCGCATCATTCAGATACGGCTCCACCGCCTCCCGCTGAATCTTCGACCACGTCGGCCACATCACCATGAACGTCAGAAACATCGTCAGCCCCACCAGCACCTGCCCCGGCGGCAGTTGCGGCGTCCCCAGCGCCTGACGCAGCAGCCCCAGCACGACGATGATCCGCACGAAGCACGTCGTCATCATCACGATCGCCGGCGCCAGCGTCAGCACCGTCATCAGCACCAGGATCTTCAGCGTCGCGCTCACGCCCTCACG
>CAZNDQ010000705.1:0-1987 GCA_964571825.1 uncultured Planctomycetales bacterium
GGAGTGGACGGGCTGGGTCTGGCCATCCTCATCCTGCAGGACGTAAGTGTGCATGCCGTGGAGGACGCCGGGCCGGCCGTGGGAGAGGGTCGCGGCGTGGTCGCCGACCTGCGTCGACCGGCCGCCGGCCTCGACGCCGATCAGCCGCACGAGGTCGTCCGGGACGAACTCGTGGAACAACCCGGCGGCGTTGCTGCCGCCGCCGACGCAGGCGACGAGCACACCGGGCACGCGGCCCTCGGCGGCGAGCATCTGGGCGCGGGTCTCGCGGCCGATGATCGCCTGAAAATCGCGGACGATGAGCGGGAAGGGGTGGGGTCCCATGACGGAGCCGATGACGTAGTGGGTTCCGGCGACGGTGCCCATCCAGTCGCGCATGGCGGCGTTGATGGCGTCCTTGAGCGTGCGCTGGCCGTCCTCGACGGGGACGACGCGAGCGCCGAGCAGGCCCATGCGGAAGACGTTGAGGCGCTGGCGGCGGCAGTCCTCGGCGCCCATGTAGACGACGCATTCGAGGCCGAGGCAGGCGGCGGCGGTGGCGGTGGCGACGCCGTGCTGGCCGGCGCCGGTCTCGGCGATGACGCGGCGCTTGCCCATCCGCCGGGTCAGCAGGCACTGGCCGACGGTGTTGTTGATCTTGTGCGCGCCGGTGTGATTGAGGTCTTCGCGCTTGAGGTAGATCTTCGCGCCGCCGAGGTGCGCGGTAAGCCGCCGGGCGAGATAGAGCGGCGAGGGGCGGCCGGCGTAGTGCTGCAGGTAGCCGTCCAGCTCGCTCCAGAAGGCCGCGTCGGCCGATGCGCGGGCGTATTCCTCGGCGAGCTGGTGCAGCGCGGTCATCAGCGTTTCGGGGACGTATCGTCCGCCGAAGGTTCCGAAGCGCCCGGCGGCGTCGGGGGTCTGCGTGGAGGGCGGTCTGGAGGAGATCGGCGGGAGCATCCGCGCATTTTAACTGCGCGCCGGGAGGTCGTCGCGGTTGATGAGGCCGAGGCTGCGGACGATCGTCAGGCCGGCCTCGATCAGTTTGTCGTAGGTTTCGGCGCGCGGCGCGAGCGGCAGGCAGAGGGCGACCCAGGCGCGCTGCGTCTCGACGAGGGCGGGGCCGGGAAGGCCGGACAGCGATTCGCGCACGGCCGGCCGCAGACGGGCGGGGTTCTCGCCGCGAGCGCTGAACATGCGCCAGTCGCCGCGGCCGTCGCCCGTGACCTCGCGGAATCCGGTGTGGGGGCCGACCGGCTCGAAGGCCATGGCTCGCGTCATTACGACGTCGGGGAGGAGTTCGTCGACGCGCAGCACGACGAGCACCTGGGCGCGGCGCTGCCAGTCGCGGCCGAAGCCGACGTCGTAGGCGACGGACATGGCCGCGAAGTCCGTCGTGCCGATGCGGCCGTGCAGAATGCGCGACAACTCGTGCGAATGCCCGTATTGCCAGACGGCCAGGTCGCGGTGGCGGCGTCGCAGGCCGCGCCGGTCGCGGGCGCTGTATTCGGCGCCGCGCCGCGCGGCGAGCCGGCGCAGGCGCCGCCGCTCAGCCCATTCGACGCGCAGCGTCCACCAGCAGGCGATCAGGGGATCACCCCTCCGGAGGCACTGCCCGCAGCCAAAGCCAAGGCCGAAAAAGCCTTCGTCTCCCTGCGCGAAGCCGTCGTCGCAGACATGCACGCACGGCTCGAGCGAATGGCGTAGGTTTAAGCCAGTGCGTCGGCGGTTAAGCTGACTGAAAGAAGGAGGAATTATGAATTATGAAGTGTCGAGCTAGTGGATGCATGGTGCGAATCGAAGGTCATGCGCTAGCACTAGCCAAGCCTGAGGACGCCAAGGTCCTCGTTGGCCATTCTCCCGACTGCCGCGTCAGCCGCTAATCCCTTCACTAGCCCAGCACTTTTGCATTCTTCATTCTGCATTCTTCCTTGGAACATTTCCTGGCTAGTGCCAGTTATAGGGTAATCTGCCGACGGGGACATCGTCAGCATCGAGCGCTATCGCTGAC
>CAZNDQ010000706.1:0-1985 GCA_964571825.1 uncultured Planctomycetales bacterium
GCGGGAAAATTGTCGCATACGCGCGCCAACCTGGGAACCTTCGAAGCCGAGGAGTCGCGTTTCCCGACGGGCATTTCGAGACTCTTGATGAACCCGAATTCCTCGAGCTGGCGAGGAAGCTGCGGCTCGATCCGCACCCGCCGTGAAGTACCGTCCGGTGGTCTTCGCCCGGCATCTCGGCATACGATTGGCAGACACTGATTGGGAGCCTCGCATGTACTGCCGCGGGTGCCATTACGATCTTCGGCATTTGAGCGAGTCGCGGTGTCCGGAGTGCGGGCGGGGGTTCGACCCGCTGGACCGCGCGACCTTCACGACCCGGCCGTTGGTTGCGTGGATCGACGCCCACCGTCGCGTGCTACGGAAGGTAGCGGCCGGGGCGCTGACGATGCTGATCCTAGTCGGGATCAACGCTCCGCGCGTGCTCCTAATGGACTGCGTCTGCATCGACAACCGCGGAGAGAACCTGCGCGACCTGGTGCTGCGCTGGAGGGCGGGGCTGGTCTTTCCGATCACCGACGCGGACGGTGCGGTCACGCTCGATGGCGACATTGAACCGAGCGCCAGCCTGCACACGCAACGGCGCGCGATCCTCGCCGCGCAGCAGTGGGATGAGTGGGCAAAGCTGCCGCCGATCGACCTGTGGGCGACGGCGCTGGCGGCGGGTGCGATCGCGCTGGCCACGCGTAGATGGGTGCGGCGCGTCTGTTGCGGCGCGGCGGTTGTGGCGGCGCTTCTGGCGGTTGGCGTCACGTTTCGCGAGCAAGTTTTCCGCACGCTCTGGCCGGCTTCGACGGCATACGTTCGCGACTACGCCTATGTGCCGGAGTTTGACTGGGCTGCGGCGGAGATGAGCAAGGACACCATCATTGCCTATGAACGGGTTCCGTGGCATCAGGGATTGCGCATGGTGGCGTTTGCCGACATGCGGGTGACAGACCTGATGGAATCGGACTTCCTCACGCGCGCGGCGGAGCAGGGGCTGGAGCCGAATCCGCCGTGAAACGCATGCCAATCCAGCGATTCTTTCCGGTTCCGCGTGTGAGGATACCCAACGCCGTCCGCGTTACGCCGGCGGTCATCCTCATCGCGCTGTACCTAGTACATTTGAGGTCACGGTCGATCCGCCTCGGACTGGACTGCGCGGGACCCGGCAGGCATCGAACAGTCAATCTTGTTGAGATCACGAAAACATGGGCGACCCTGCGCGCCGACCGGTTGCCCTCCGAAGCGCCGAATCAATCGCCGCCGACAGCGGCCGACTTGTCACGGCGCCACAGTGAATGGGCAGACCCACGCGCCGCCGAGCGACGGCTGGCGTGGCTGAGGTTAGTTCACAAGTCGCGCCTCGACCCGGCGATCACGGCCGGGTTCCTGTTGTTGCTCGCGCTCCTGGCGCGTCGCGGGCTCCGATGGACACTTCTCGGCGGGGCGCTGGTCAGTTTTCTCTTTGCGCTGGCATATCGCCATGCCGTTCCGCTGGCCGACTTCGTCTGGCCGCCGGGGCACCAGTATGTGAATGACTATGCCTACGTGACGGGCTTTGAGTGGCGCCGCTCGCGTCACGATTTGCGCATCATCGCCTATGAAAAACGCCCGTGGCGCGGCCACGACCGCATCGTCGCGCTCGAAGACCTCAGTGTTCACCTCCTGCGCGAACCCGACTTCCTTGCCCTCGCCAGAACGCAGGACCTTGACCCGCTTCCGCCGTAGCCGTCACCGACGCAATGCCCGAGATCATTCGTCGCGGTGTTCCGCGACTGCTCAACTGGCCACCGGCCACTGGTCACTGGTCACGATTCTGTCTGCGCCTATGATCGCCGCAGGGTCGGATCGGCGCGGGCGTATGCGAGGCGGAGGACGAGGCGATGGCGCAGACGGTGGCCGTGGTGGGTGCGTCGGGGAACCGGGCGAAGTACTCGAACAAGGCGGTGCGGGCGTATGCGCGGCAGGGGTGGACGGTGTACCCGGTGAACCCGCGGGAG
>CAZNDQ010000707.1:0-1976 GCA_964571825.1 uncultured Planctomycetales bacterium
ATTTCGGCGGCGCGGGCGAGGTCGCGGAGGCCGAGTTCATGGTCGCCGCGGCGCATGTGAAGGAGGCCGAGGTTCATGCGGGCCTCGACGTGGCGGTCGTTGAGGCGGAGGGTGGCCTCGTACTCCTGGCGCGCGCGGTCGATCTGGCCGATTCGTTCGAGAGCGGTGGCCCAGTCGTAGTGGACCTTGTCGTAGTCGGGGCGGAGGCGGGCGGACTCGCCGTAGTGTCTGGCCGCGCCGAAATAATCTCCCTGCCTTTGCAACTCCAGACCCAAACCCGAATGCGCCAGCCAGGCGTCGGGGTTTTTGGCGAGCGTATCGCGGTAGAGCGTTTCCTCGTCGCGGTAGGCGCGCGCCTGGCGGAACGTGAGTATTCCGAGCGAAAAGATAATCAACAGGCCGACCGCGAATTGGGATAGATTCACATTCCATGCGCCGAGGTGGATCGGGGGCGGCGTGCGGAATACCCGGGCATCGAGCATTCGCCAGAGAATATGACAGGCCAGCGCAATGAGGGCGATGCTGGAGACGTATTGGAAGTGATCGGCGACGTAGGAGTAGCGCATGTAGAAGACGTTGAAGTAGCCGAGAGCGGGAAGGAGGGAGCCGGCGAAGCAGAGGAGGGCGACGAGGGGGCCGTAGCCCCAGCGGCGCCGGCCGAGTGCGGCGATGAGCACGACCGCGAGGGCCACGGCGGGGTAGAGGTATTGGCGCCAGTCGGCGGCGTCGATGTGCCACTTGGGGTAGACGAAGATGATCGGGCGCGGCCAGAGGAGCTTGGCGGCGTAGAAGGTGAGGGCGCGGCCGGCGATGAGGGTGCGCTCGAGGAAGTTGAGGTCCCAGTCTTGGCCCTCGGCGCCGAGGGTGCGGCGTTCGAAGGCGGCGCTGAAGAGACCGAGGGCGGCGCCGACGAGGAAGAAGGGGGCGAGGGCAAGCAAGTCGGCGAGTTGGAGGCGGCCGCGCCGCCACCAGAGCAGGAGCAGCAGGACGGCGGGGAGGGAGCAGGCCATCGTCTTGCTGAGCATGGCGCAGGTGAAGAGGAGGAGCGCGGCGAACCAGGCGACGAACGAGCGTCGCGGCTCGGGGTCGGCGGGCGCGCAGCCGGGCGGGCCGATTCGCGCGAAGCGGAGGTAGCACAGCAGGGAGGCGAGGTAGAAGGCGACGAAGAGGACGTTTTTTCGCTCGGTGGCCCAGGCGACGGACTCGACGTGGACGGGGTGGAGGGCGAAGACGAGGGCGGCGAGATATGCGGCGGGGAGGTTGAGGCGGCGGAGGATGCGCCAGACAAGCACGGCGGAGAGGGCGTGGAGGGCGACGTTTTCGAGGTGGTAGCCGAGGGGGTTTTCGGCCCAGAGGCGTTTGTCGAGCCACCAGGAGGTGTAGGTGAGCGGGTAGTACTGAAGGACGGCGCCGGGCTGGAACCAGATGCGGCGGAGGCCGTCGAGGTCGTCGAGGCGGGGGTTGTGGACGATCCAGTCGTCGTCGTCCCAGACCCAGCCGGCGCGGAGGGCGGGGGAGTAGGCGGCGAAGGTGAGGAGGATGAGGACGGCGTCGGCGGCGAGGGAGGCGGCGCGAGTCGGTGTGCGGGCGAGGGAGACGGGCGCGGGAGGGGAGTTGGTCATGCGGGTCTCGGCGCGGCGGGGTTGGCGCGTGCGGCCGGTGCCGGTGCGGCGCGACACGGCTCAGCGCTATCCGAGTTCGTCGATTTTGGCGGCGAGGATGAAGTCGCTCTCGGTGAGGCCGTTGATTTTGTGAGTCCAGATGTCGATCCGCGCCTTGCCCCAGGAGAGATGGATGTCGGGGTGGTGTCCCTGCTCTTCGGCGAGCGCGCCGACTTTGTTGACAAAGGCGAGTGCCTGGACGAAGTCGCGGAAGTTGTAGACTTTGGTGAGGTGGTGTTCGTCCATGACGTCCCAGCCGCTGACCTGTTCGAGGAGGGCGTCGATCTGGGCGCCCTTGAGCGGGGGGACACCCCC
>CAZNDQ010000708.1:0-1970 GCA_964571825.1 uncultured Planctomycetales bacterium
GCAGGTCTGGGCGCACGTTCTCATGGTCGCAGGCGAAGATTTTTCCCGTGCGGCCGAGGCCGGTCTGAATCTCGTCGGCGATGAACAGGACGTTGTGTTTCTTGCAGACGTCGTACGTCCGGCGGAGGTAGCCGTCAGGCGGGACGATGATGCCGCCCTCGCCCTGGATCGGCTCGACGAGGAAGCCGACGGTGTTGGGGGTGATAGCGGCTTCGAGCGCAGCGGCGTCGCCGTAGGGGATGAGCTTGAAGCCGGGGGTGAAGGGGCCGAAGCCGCGGCGGAACTGTTCGTCGCGGGAGAAACTGATGATGGTGACGGTGCGGCCGTGGAAGTTGCCGGCGAGGCAGATGATCTCCTGCAGCCCGTCGGGGATGCCCTTGACGAGATTGCCCCACTTGCGCGCGGTCTTGATGGCGGTTTCGACGCCTTCGGCGCCGGTGTTCATGGGGAGGACGAGGTCCTGGCGGCAGAGTTCGGTCAGCTCTTTGGCGAAGGGGCCGAACTGGTCGTTGTGAAAGGCGCGGGAGGTCAGCGTCAGGCGGTCGAGCTGCTCGTGGACGGTCTTGATGATCTTCGGGTGATGGTGACCGAAGTTGAGCGCGCTGTAGGCGCTGAGCATGTCGAGGTAGCGCCTGCCGTCGACGTCGGTCACCCACGCGCCCTCGGCGCGGGCGATGACGACGGGAAGGGGGTTGTAGTTGCGGGCGCTGTGACGGGCGACGAGTTCAATGTGCTGGGCGGAATTCATGGTGTGATCTCCAGGTCATTGTGTGGGGCTATTGGACGGCCTCGCTGATGGCGCGTTTGAGCAGTTCGGGCTGCTGTTCGTGCAGGTGGTAGTAGACGCGCATGGCAGGCTTGTTGAGCTTGAGCAGCGACGGCAGGTCGATCGGCGTACCGACGAGGACGAGGTCGCAGGGGGTTTTGTTGATGGTGGCTTCGAGTTCGTTCATCTGGGTGCGGCCGTAGCCCATCGCGGGGAGGACGGCGACGGTCTGGGGCCAGCGCTGGAAGACGTCGCGGATCGAGCCCTGTGCGTACGGTCGCGGGTCGACGATCTCGGCGGCGCCGCAGCGCTGGGCGAGGACGTGGGCGGCGCCGATGGACATTTCGCCGTGGGTGAGCGTCGGGCCGTCCTCGACGAGCAGGACGCGGCGGCCTTTGATCGCACTGGTGTCGTCGGCGGTGACGGGGGACTCGGCGCGGAGGACACGGGCGCGCGGGTTGACCTGGCGGACGGACTGTTCGATCTGCTCGACGGCCACGGGCGGCGCGGTATCGACCTTGTTGATAATGACGAGGTCAGCCATGCGCAGATTGGATTCGCCGGGATGATAGCGAAGTTCGTGTCCGGGGCGGTGGGGATCGGCGACGACGATGTGGAGGTTGGGGACGAAGAAGGGGCGGTCGTTGTTGCCGCCGTCCCAGATGACGACGTCGGCTTCCTGTTCAGCGGCGCGGAGGATTTTCTCGTAGTCGATGCCGGCGAAGACGACGTTGCCGGCGCGGATGTGCGGCTCGTACTCCTCGCGTTCCTCGATGGTGCACTCGTGGCGGTCGAGGTCGGCCAACTCGCCGAAGCGCTGACAGATCTGGCGGGTAAGGTCGCCGTAGGGCATGGGGTGGCGGACGACGGCGATGCGTTTGCCGAGTTCCTTGAGATACTGGGAGACCTTGCGCGTGGTCTGGCTCTTGCCGCAGCCGGTGCGGACGGCGCAGATGGCGACGACGGGTTTGCTGGAGCGAAGGGCGGTGGCGGTCGGGCCGAGGAGGCGGAAGTCGGCGCCGGCGGCGATGACGGTCGAGGCCTTGTGCATGACGTATTCGTGCGTCACGTCGCTGTACGAAAAGACTACCTCGTGCACCTGATGGGCGCGAATGAGGTCGGTGAGTTCATCTTCGGGGCGGATGGGGATGCCATCGGGGTACTGGGTGCCGGCGAGGGCCGCGGGGTAGATGCGGTCCTCGAT
>CAZNDQ010000709.1:0-1970 GCA_964571825.1 uncultured Planctomycetales bacterium
GCCAGGCCGCCATGTGCGCCTGCTCGTCGAGGTTCTGCGCGCTGACCTTCTTCCAGGCCGCAGCGAGCACCTGCTGGCGCCGGATCAGCGCATCGTTGTGCTTCTGGTGGGCATCGGTCCAGACCCCCTTCTCCCGGTAGTAGCGGATCGCGCCCTCGTGGTACGGCACCACCCACGCGAGGTTCTGCTGGCCAAGCGCCCAGCCCTCGTTGCCGGGCGCTGCGTCCTTGTACATCGGGTAGGTGTCGACCATCGCCTGCATCAGTGCGTGCACCTCGTCGGCCTTGCGGTCGTCCAGGGTGTGCAGGATCGGGTAGGGATAGGCCGAACTCTCGACCGCCTTGTCCTTCGAGAGCCCGGCGCCCTCGCTGGCCTTGACCGGCACCATGTACGGCGCCACCGCCTGCACCCGCGCCCAGCCAGCGGTGTCGGACGCAGGCATCGACGGATAGGCCAGCCCGCGCGGCGACTTCTCGAGCTGATAGGCCTTGCCCGAGACCGACACCGAGAAGCCGGCGTCGGACTGGTTGTTGATGATCGCGTCCAGCGAGGCCGCGTAGCCGCCGAACTCGACCTTCTGCACGTCGTTCCAGCTCAGGCCTGCGAAGGCGAGCACCGCGGTGAGGTTCTGGTTCAGCGCCGGCGCGCCGATCACCCAGGACACGCGCTTGCCCTTCATGTCGGCGACGGTCTTCACCCCGATGTCGCCGGCCACGATCATCGCGAGCGCCTGATTGGAGATGTTGGTCATCAGCAGGCGGATCGGCAGCGGGCCCCAGTCCTTCGCGCCGAACTCGTAGAGACCTTCCTGCGCCATGTACGAGCCGACACCGTTGGCGACGAAGTCGAGCTTGCCGGTCTTCAGCGGCAGCATCCGCGAGACGTCGTTCTTGCCGGGGAGCACGCGCAGATTGACCCCGTACCTGTTCTTGAACGCACTGCCGATCGCCACCGCCTGGTTGTAGCCGCCCGAGCCGACGTCGTAGGCGCTCCAGGCCATGGTGGCGGGCAGCTTCGGATCGGCGGCAAGCGCCGGCGGGACGACCGACACAAGGCCGGCGAGCGCGGCGCCCATCGCTGCAAGACGGGTTCTCATCAGCTGTCTCCTCGAAGAGCGTGGTCCGGGCGCCCGGGCTGCCGCAGGCAGGGGGCGCACCGGCCGCGAATCACCACTTCTCGACCACCACCGCGAGCCCAGCATCGCGCAGCGCGGCCGCGCGGGCGCTCTGCCAGGCCGCCATGTGCGCCTTGTCGTCGAGGTTCTGCGCGCTCACCTTCTTCCAGGCGGCCGCCAGCACCTCCTGGCGCTTCACCAGCGCATCGTTGTGCTTCTGGTGGGCGTCGGTCCAGACGCCCTTCTCCTTGTAGTAGCGGATCGCTCCCTCGTGATAGGGGATCACCCACTCGAGGTTCTGGCGATCCAGCGCCCAGCCGTTGTTGCCGGGTGCTGCGTCCCTGTAGAGCGGGTAGGTCTCGTCCATCGCCTGCATCATCGCGTGGACCTCGTCGGCCTTGCGATCGGCGAAGGTGTGCAGGATCGGGTACGGGTAGGAGGTGGTCTGCGCCGGGTGCTCCTTCGACAGGCCGGCGCCTTCGGTCGCGGTGACCGGGAGCATGAACGGGGCGATCGCCTGCACCCGTTTCCAGCCCTCCTTGTCCGAGGCGGGCATGTGCAGGTAGGTGATCCCGCGCGGGGACTTCTCGAGCTGGTAGGCCTTGCCCGCCACCGAGACCGAGAAGCCGCCATCGGACTGGTTGTTGATGATCGCATCCAGCGAGGCCGCGTAGCCGCCGAACTCGACCTTCTGCACGTCGTTCCAGGTGAGGTTCGCGAAGGCCAGCACCGCGGTGACGTTCTGGTTGAGCGCCGGCCCGCCGACCACCCAGGAGATGCGCTTGCCCTTGAGGTCGGCCAGGGTGCGGATCCCGGCGTCGCCGGCGATGATCATCGCAGCCGCCTGGTCGCCGAT
>CAZNDQ010000710.1:0-1966 GCA_964571825.1 uncultured Planctomycetales bacterium
GCGGGCGCCGCTGTACCTGATGCACGCGGTGGTGGGCGATCTGGATCAGTACCGCGACCTGATGGCGGCGCTGGGGGATGAGCGGGCGGTCTACGGGATTCAGTCGCCGGCGCTGGCGGGCGTGGAGGCGGCGCCGCAGTCGATGGCGGAGCTGGCGGAGTTGTACGCCGATCTGCTGCAGGCGCATCGGGCGGCGGGGCCGTATCTGCTGGCGGGGCACTCGATGGGCGGGCTGATTGCGCTGGCGGTGACGGAGGTGCTGGAGCGGCGCGGGCAGCGGGTGGCGTGGGTCGGGCTGTTCGACACGAACTTGCGGCTGGATGATGTGCCGCTGGAGACGGAGGACCTGGTGGCGCACGCGGGAACAGCGTATCGCAGCGTGTTCGGGGGTGAGCCGGAGCTGCCGGCGGTGGACAGCGGGCTTTCGGGGATGCTGCAGGACGTGCAGGCGAAGTTGCTGACGGCGCCGAAGGAGGAGCGGGCGGCGCTGCTGCTGGGGCTGCTGGGTGATCCGCGGTTGGCGGGCCTGGGGCTGCCGCTGGAGCAGATCGTGGAGAAGGCGGGGCTGGTGGAGTATCACGGGGACCTGGTGCTGGACTATCGGCCGCCGACGGTGCGGGCGCCGATACACCTGTTCCGTGCGATGGAGGGGCCGGCGGAAATCCGGGAGCGGAGCGACGCGGTGCTGCGGCAGTGCTCGACGACGTCGGTGCAGCGCGAGGAGGTGGAGGGGCAGCACTTCACGTTGATGCATCCGCCGTATGTGACGGGGCTGGCGGCGCGGCTGCGGGCGGCGCTGGTGCAGAACGGGCACTGATTCACGGCAGATTCGGTTCGGTGAATGAGGTTGGGGTGTTCGCGCAACAAGAGTCGCGCCGCGGGCCGAGACCGCAGCGCGACTCATGCGGAAGCTCCCGTCCGTGGGATTCCGATTCCCTCAGCCGAAGCCCGAAGGGGAACGCCTGATCCGCCTATTCCATCGTCTCGGCCTCCGTCAGCTCAAACTCGCGCGGAACCGGCTGACAGGTGACGATCTCGGGCGGCGCGAAGTCGGTGCCGGCCGGGATCTTCATTCCGGTCATGCAGACGCGGTTCCAGTCGTCCACGTCGGTGAGCACATCATTGACGGCGTCAAAGCAGTTGACGGAGGCCGGGCACCAGGCCTGGCAGTTGATGTTCTTGATGACGCCGGCGTTGATGGCGCCGTTGCAGTTCCAGTCGATGGGGAAACCGGCGCCGCAGACGCCGTTGGCCTCGTTGAGGCCGTTTTCGTTGAGGGCGATGTTCGTCCCGCGGGAGTAGTCGAGCGGGCCGTCGCCGACGGCATCACAGGTGGTGTCGATGCCGGGGAACTGGTGATTGTAGTTCATCACCGAGTTGTAGTTGGGCTTGCGGTTCTTGTTCTCGTTTCCGCCATGGCGCAGGTTCAGGTTGTGGCCGAACTCGTGCATCATGGTGTGCGAGACGTTGTTGCCGCCGAGGAAGGTCTTGAGCGAGATGATGGAATCGTCGCCGAGGATTTCGGCGATGCCGGAGCTGCCGTTGCCGGCGAACTGGCTCCAGTGGCAGTGGATCATGTAGCGGAAGTATCCCTTGCGGTTGGCGTCGAAGTGGACGGCCTTGTAGGCGAGGAAATCGCCGTCGAGGACGACGGTGGTATCGCCGCCGGGGATGAGGTTACCGCGGTCGAGCGGCGCGGGTCCCTGGCCGTAATCGACAATCAGGTTGATACCGGTCGTGCCGTCGGGGTTGACGTTGGGTGCGGCGGCAAAGGCGGCCTGCATCCGCGCCACCTGGGCGGCCGGGGGACGGTGGGTGTGGGCGAAGCCGCCCTGCGCCTCGTCGAACCAGTCGCATTCGAGGAGGAGGTCCTTGCGGCAGGGGTGGACGCCCATCGACGGCAGGTCGAGTCCGCCGACCGTGCCGAGCACTTCGTCGCCGTCGAGGACGATGCGGCCGCTCTCGA
>CAZNDQ010000711.1:0-1959 GCA_964571825.1 uncultured Planctomycetales bacterium
CTTCCAGATCAACGAGCAGGCCGTCGACATCGCCCTCGAGATCGCCATGCTCCTTCGACTGCAGCTCATCGACGAACTGCACATCGCCCGCAAGCAGTACCTCGACGGGTCGATCCCGACCGGCTTCCAGCGCACGACCATCCTCGGCATCCATGGCTGGGTTCCCTTCCGCGGTGGCCGGCTCCCCATCCGGCAGCTCGGACTCGAGGAGGACTCCTGCCGCGAAGTCTCCGACGTCGGCCACACGCGGACCTACATTGCCGACCGCCTCGGCACGCCGCTGATCGAGATCGTCACAGAGCCCGAGCTGCGGACGCCGGCGCAGGCGGCAGAGGCCGGTCAGTGGCTCCGCCGGCTCACCCGCGCCACGGGCAAGGTCCGCCGCGGCATTGGCGCCGCTCGCCAGGACGTCAACGTCAGCATCACCGGTAGCACCCGCATCGAGATCAAGGGCGTCTCGCGCATCCCGCTCATCCCCCGCCTCGTGCACTACGAGGCCCTGCGCCAAAAAGCGCTGCTCGACATCCGCGCGGAGTTACTCGGGCGCGGTCTGGCCCCCGAATCGTTCCACGCGCGCTGGGCGGACGTCACCGACCTCCTCGCCGCCGTGGACTTCGAGCCGATCGCGCAGGCCGTTGCCGCTCACGGCCGCGTCGCGGCCGTCGTGCTCCCGCGCTTTGCCGGCGTCCTCGCCCGGCAGACCCAGCCGCACACCGTCCTGCTGCAGGAGTTCTCCGACCGCGTCCGCGTCATCGCCTGCCTCCAGGGCCGGCCCAACATCATTTCCTCCGAGGGGATTTCCCCGGCCCTGCGCCCCGGCGAATGGTCTCGTGTCCAGCGGCAACTGGCCGCGGGGCCCGATGATGCCGTGATACTCGTCTGGGGTCCGCCGGAGGACGTTCGGACCGCCGCCGCCGAGATTGAAATCCGCGCACTCGACGCCCTCCGCGGCGTCCCCAACGAGACCCGTCAGGCCTTCCCCGACGGCACCAATGGTTTCGAACGCATCCTTCCCGGCCCCGAACGCATGTATCCCGACACCGACCTCCCGCCCAAGGTCCTCGGCGCCGAGCGGATCGACCTCGTCCGCACGTCGCTCCCCGAGCGCCCTTGGGAGCGCTTCGACCGCTACCGGGCCGCCGGCCTCTCGCGCGAACTCGCCCTCGGGCTCATTGACCGCGGCCGCGCCGACCTCTTCGACCGCATCTGCGCCGCTGCGCCGGGCATTCCCGCCTCGCTTTTCGCATACTTCTTGGTCTGCAAGCTGACCGCCGCACGACGCGCCGGGCTCCCCGTCGATCGCCTCGACGACCACACGCTGATCGATCTCTTCGTACAGGCCGATCGCGCCGCCTGGCCCAAGGAAGCCATCGACGACCGCCTCAACGCCCTCATCCGCGGCGAATCCCAACCAGAAAGCGAAAACCGCTCGTCCGCTGGCGCGCCACTTGCTGGAAATGAACTGCCGCGCGTCGTCGAAGAGGTCTGCGCCGTCGCCCAGTTCAGCCCCCCGCGCCGCCGTCGCGCCGGGCGCGACCCGTTGACCGCGCATCGTATGGGGCTGCTCATGCGCCGTCTGCGCTCGCGCGCCCACGGCTCTGCCGTCCGCCGCATCGTCGAGCAGCTCCCGGCCCCGCAACTCGAGGACACCGCCCGATGACCGCCGCCGCGCCGACCACCATGAACGGCTATCGCGGCCCCGGCCGCGAGGTTCTCGAGCGCTTCGGCGTTCAGGTCTGGAGCGAGGTCGATGCCGAGACCGACGAAGGCGTCTTTCGCGGCCTGATCCTGCCCCGGAGCGAGACCGCCGACGACCGCCACGTCGTCCTCAAGCTCGACACAGGCTACAACCTCGGCCTCGCCGTCGAGCGAATCCGCTCCCTCCGCGAAATCCGCCGCCGCGAAGCCCACTACAAGATCCCCGAGAAGGAGTTCCCCGCCGACCCGCAGAAGAAAAAT
>CAZNDQ010000712.1:0-1955 GCA_964571825.1 uncultured Planctomycetales bacterium
GGGGGGGAGAGCGCGGTTCGGTGAGGCGGAGGTCGGGGGTGACGACGGCGGGGAGGCGAACGGCGATGCGCTCGGCGCCGGCGTCGATTTCGCGGGTGCATTCGAGGGCGTGGCCATCGGCGCGCACGGTGATGCGCGAGGCGAAGGTGGCCTGGGGCCAGGCGAGGAGTCCGGCGAGCATCTGGCCGGTCTGGCCGAAGTCGTCGTCGACGGCCTGCTTGCCCATGAGCACGAGGCGGGGCGATTCGCGGCGGACGACGGCGAGGAGGATGCGCGCGACGGCGAAGGGGTCGAGCGTGCGCGTATCGTCGATGGGCAGGCAACGGTCCGCACCCATGGCGAGGGCAGTGCGGCATTGCTCGTCGACGGCGGCGTCGCCGATGGTGACGGCGACGACGACGCGGGCGTGTCCGCGCTCGCGGAGACGGAGGGCCTCTTCGAGGGCGATCTCGTCGAAGGGGTTGACGGCGCCGGAGATGGAATCGGCGACGCCGAACTTGGGCACTCGTTTGAAGCTGGTGAGGATCTTCATCGGGTGCATCCGTGTGGGCGGCGTCAGGCCATGAGGGCGGCGATGATGTTGCGCTGGATTTCGTTGGTGCCGGAGTAGAGGCGGCTACCGATGGCGTCGCGGAGTTCGCGTTCGACCTCGTAGTCGACCATGTAGCCGTAGCCGCCGTGGATCTGGATGGCGTCCTCGCAGCACTTCACCCAGCAGTCGCTGATGTACATTTTGGCCATGGCGGCCTCCATGATGGCATTTTTTCCGAGGCTGCGGAGCCAGGCGCCGTGGTAGAGGAGGTGGCGCGAGGTTTCGAGCCGCAGCTTCATGTCGACGAGCTTGCTGCCGACGAGCTGGAAGCGGGCGCTGGGCTGGCCGAACTGCTTGCGCTCTTTGGCGTGGCGGATGCACTTGTTGAGGAGGCGCTGCATGGCGCCGACGGCGCCGGCGAGGATGCAGCCTCGTTCCCAGTTCATGGAGTGGGTGAAGAGGCTGGGTCCGGCACCCTCGCGGCCGAGGAGGTTCTCGGCGGGGACTTCGCAGTTGTCGAGGAAGAGTTCGGCCATGGGGGAGGTGCGGATGCCCATCTTTTCGAGTTTTTTGGCCACGGAGAGTCCGGGGGCGTTTTTCTCGACGAGAAAGGCGCTGATGCCGTTGGCGCCCTTGGAGGGATCCGTTGAAGCGTACGCCACGATGAGATCGGCGACGGGGCCGTTGGTGACGAAGGTCTTGCTGCCGTTGAGGAAATAGCGGTCTCCCTTTTTTTCGGCGGTGGTGCGGAGGGCGTAGGCGTCGGAGCCGCTGTCGGGTTCGCTCATGGCGTTGCCGCCGATGAGGGTGCCGTCGCAGAGACCGGGGAGGTAGCGGCGTTTCTGGTCGTCGGTGCCGAAGGCGACGAGGGGCATGGCGACCGTCCAGAGGTGGGCGTTGATGGAGAAGACGAGGCCGTTGTCGGCGCAGGCGAAGCCGAGCTTTTCGAGGACGCCGACGGTGGTGAGTGCGTCCTGGGCGAGGCCGCCGAATTCGGCGGGGACGGGGAGACCCTGGATGCCCATCTGTGCGCAGCGGTTCCAGCCGTCGCGGTTGAACGTGGCGTGGCGGTCGCGCTCGATGAGGTCGTCGTTGAGTTCGTTGGCGGCGAAGCGGACGACGGCGTCCATCAGTTCGCGTTGTTCGGTTGACCAGGAGAAGTCCATCGTCAGTTTCCTGCGGGCGTTGTGCCGGGCGGTCCGCCGCCCGTGCGCGGCCGGGTCGGTCGATCAGGTCGCGTCCCGGAGTTTCTGGTAGTCGGTCTTGTCCGTCGAGGTCTTGGGCAACTGTTCGTGAAAGCGGAAGAGGTCAGGCACCATGTAGACGGGCAGGTGCTGCGCGCAGAAGCGTTTGAGGTCGATGATGGAGAACCTGGTCTCGTCCTTGCCGGTGAGGTGGGCGATGACCTTCATGCCGAGGGTGT
>CAZNDQ010000713.1:0-1947 GCA_964571825.1 uncultured Planctomycetales bacterium
GGTGAGGGCGCAAACGGCGACGGGGCCAACACCTCACTCTCGGCCCCGATGCCGGCCTGTGAAGGCGGCGCCGGCCGTTCGGGTGGCGCGCCGCGGCGGGCAGCTATTCCGCCAGGGCCGCGCTCGGGGCGTTTGGTCGCGATGTCGATCGAGAACTCCTCGTTGTAGCGCCACAGGCCCTCGAAATCGGCCTGCGTTGGCAGGGCGGCGGGGTCCGGAACGACCCGCGGCTGATCCACGGGCGGCAGGGGCTGCTGGCCGGCCACCGCCGTCGACAAGAGCACGAGCGTGAAGACTCCAAGGCCGCGCATGACCGCGCTCATTATCGATCAGGGCGCGGCAGGCAGCCGCGGCCCGCGGTTGTGCCCGTAGCAGGGGTCCGCTATGCTGCGAGGCGGGTCGGATTGCAAAGCGCAGGTCCGCCAGTCGCCGCCGCGTGCGGCACGTCCGCCCTGCGGACGAGAAGAGGACGCATGACTCGCAGGCTGTTCGTTGGGAACCTTCCGTTCGGTGCCGAAGAAAGCGCGCTGCAGGACCTGTTCGCTCAGGCCGGGCCTGTCGATTCCGTCCGGGTGATGCGCGATCAGGCCACCGGTCGTTCGCGCGGATTCGGGTTCGTGGAAATGGGAACGGAGGAAGCTGCGCAGGCTGCGATCAGTCAGTTCAACGATGCAGACTTCGGTGGTCGACGCATCGCCGTCAACGAAGCACGTCCTCCGGCCGGTGGCGGTCGAGGTTTCGGCGGCGGTGGGGGCGGTGGCCGCGGCAACGGCGGCGGTCGCGGCGGCGGCGGTCGGCGCGAACCTCGTTGGTAGTAGCCGGTAGCCGGTAGCCCGTAGCCGGCAGCCGGCAGCCGGTAGCCGGCCAGTGAAGGAGACGTCCGATGCCGTCGACTGAGGAGATCCTCGCGCTGGCGATCGCGATCGCGTTCGCTGCCGGCCTGAACCTGTCGGCCGTCATCATGACGCTCGGCCTCGTCGCGCAGGCCGGCCTGATCACGCTGCCGGCTCCGATTGCCCTCGTTGGCGAGTGGTGGGTGATCGCGGCGAGCGCCGCGCTCTTCGTCGTCGAATCGTTTGCCGACAAGGTGCCGGCCTTCGACGTGATCTGGAACGCGCTGATGACCTTCATCCGCGTGCCGGCCGGCGCCGTTCTGGCTTATGCGGCCAGCGACTCGCTCGGGCCGGGGGCACAGATCGCGATGGCCATGGCCGGCGGCGCCGCAACCTTTGCCGCAAATGGCGCCAAGCTCGCCCTGCGCAGCGGGGCGGCGGCCTCACCCGAACCGTTTTCGAACATCGGACTCAGCCTCGTCGATGACGTGGCCGCGATCGGACTGACGTGGTTCGCCGTCGAGCACCCGTACCTGGCCGCCGCCGTGGTGGTCGTCCTCCTCGTGGTGGCGGCCGTGCTCATCACCTGGATCCTGGGAGCCGTGCGATCGCTCTTCAGAGCGGCGTCGCGGCAGCTGGCTGGCGAACCGGTGGGCCCACCCCACCACCTGCCCTAGCGCCTGCTGAGCGCCTGCTAGCGCGGGGCCTCCTCGTCAGTGTCTTCGTCGTCGGTCTCGGGCTCGAGGTCATCGTCCCAGGGCGAGGGCTGCGGGCCGGGAACGATGCCCGCGATATCGGGATCTTCGCCCGGTGCAACCGGGCGCTCGTCCCGGCGGCTGCGATTCTCCTGGCGCCGGGCCTCCTTCTGCTGTCGTTTCTCCATGCGCGCGCGTTCACGCGCGCGCTTGTTCTGCGTCGGACGGGACTTTTGCACGGGGCCTCCAGTGAACGTGCCCCTACCGCACGTTGGTGACCCTCGCGACTGCACGCAGTCGACGAGGGCAAGCCGGCAGGAAACCTGAATGGTAGTCGATCGGGGCTGCCGGTAGCCAATCGACAGCGGACCGGTTACACTTGAATCGCTTGAGCCAGCCTGCCCGCTGACAGCGACCTT
>CAZNDQ010000714.1:0-1940 GCA_964571825.1 uncultured Planctomycetales bacterium
GATCTGCTCGAGGTCCTGGAGGAGCCCCTCCGCGGAGGCGTAGCGGTCCTCGGGGCGCCGTTCAAGGCACTTATGGACGATAATGGCGAGGTCACGGGGAACGTTGGCGTCGAACTGTCGGATCGGCTTGGCCTGCGCGCCGGCGAGGTGCCGGGTGACGATGGAGCGCGGGTCGCCGTCGAAGACCGGTCGGAGGGTGATCAGCTCATAGAGTGTGGCGCCGAGGGAGTAGATATCGGAGCGCAGGGGTTGAGGCTGTTCGACACCCTGGCACTGCTCGGGCGACATGTAGCGCGGTGTGCCGAGGAGATTGCCGGATTCGGTGAGGGTTACCTGGGCGTCGGCCTTGCTGAGGCCGAAGTCGGAGACCCAGACCTTGTCGTTGCGGTCGAGGAGGAGGTTGGAGGGCTTCACGTCGCGGTGAATGACGCCGCGGGTGTGGGCGTGGTGGAGGGCTTCGGCGGCCTGGAGCGCCCAGTGGGCAACGCGGTCATAGTGGTCGCGGCCGCGCGGCTCGCCGCTGTTGCGGAGGTTGCGGATGGTGGCGGAGAGGGGCTCGCCGTCGATGAACTGCATGGCGAAATAGTGCACGCCGTGGACTTCGCCGACGGCGTAAACGGGGACGATGTTGGCGTGTTCGAGGGCGCCGACGGTGCGAGCCTCGCGAGTAAAGCGGGTCAGGATGGTTTCGTCGGGGGAGAGGCCGCGCGAGAGGACCTTGAGGGCGACGCGCCGACCGAGCGACTGCTGGATGGCTTCGTAGACGACGCCCATACCTCCGCGGCCGATCTCGCGGACGATCTGGAATTCGCCGAGGGTGCCGCGGCCGTGGAGGGCGTCGGAGAGGAGCTGGGCGGAGCCGGTGAGGAGGGCGGAGGCGTCGAGGGTGTCGGCTTCGGAAAGGCGGCCGAGGCGGGAGGCGCTTCCGGCGGCCGAGAGGGCGCTGAGCGTAATGCGGATGTCCTGGCAGTAGTCGCGGCAGGCTGCGCACTTTTGCAGGTGTGATTCGAGTGGGGAGAGCTGTTCGGCGGGCAGCGTGTGCTCGAGATAGTCGAGCATCAGCTCCTCAGCCTGATCGCACTTCATCCGAGGGAGTCCTCGCGGAGTTCGACGAGGTGTCGGCGGAGCTTGGCGACGGCCTTGACGAGCCGGGCCTTGACGACCGATTCGGAGAGGCCGAGCTGCCGGCCGATCTCGTCGCGCGAACGGTTTTCGAAGTAGCGGAGCACGAGCACCTCGCGCAGGTCGTTGGGAAAGGCGTCAATGATGTCGCGGAGGGCGTAAAGTCGTTCGCGTTTGAGCGCGCGGCCGGAGGGCGAGGTGATCGGGTCGACGGGCATGAGTCCGGGCTGAGATGGCGTGCCGTCGTCGACGGGTCGGGCAGCGCGGACCTTGCGTTTGCGGAGTTCGTCGAGGCAGCGGTTGCGGGCGACGCGATACATCCAGGCGCGGAGTTCGTGTTCGGGGAGGCGGGCCTCGTCGGCCTTGCAACACTGGAGCATGAGGTCCTGGACGACATCTTCTGCCTGGGCGGAGTCGCCGAGGAGGTCGGTGCAGCGTCGGCGCAGGGCGTCACCGTAGCGACGTTCAAGCTCGGCGACGGCGGCGCGCTCGCCGGCCTGAAGGAAGGGAATCAGGGAGTCGTCACGGCGCTCTTCGAGCGGCTTATCGGCGCCGCGCGGGGGCGTCGGGTCATGCGGATTCATCGATTCCTCCACCCGCGAGGGGTCCAGCCCCGCGGGCGCTGTCCGGTGAGGAAGCGCGTCTGTCCTGTTGGCCCTTCGAACGGCATTGAGTTTATCGCGGGTGGGCGTTGGCTGTAAAGGCGGGGTGGAGCGCGACGGGCAGCGCGTGGCGTGAATTGGATTGACGCGGGCGCTTGCCTTGTCTGTCGCGGGCGGTATAACGATTCGCCGGCGCGGCGCGCGGGGGGCCGCGCG
>CAZNDQ010000715.1:0-1935 GCA_964571825.1 uncultured Planctomycetales bacterium
CGTCGAAGAGTGTTCGCATGAGGCTGATCGCTTCATCCGGCCGCTTGAGCGCCTCCAGCGATCGGCTCACGTGCCGTCCGAAAGCCCGCGTGTCGACGTCCAGTGGCCCGTGCCGGCCGAGCAGCGTCTCGTAGACGGGCTGAGCCAGCGCCAGCGTCCCTGCCATGTCGCCGTCGAGGAACATTGCGTACGCCAAACGTTCCAGGCTTTCGATCGTCTCGCGCGAATCCTCGCCCGTCAGCGCCGCGCGCAACTCCACGGCCTTGCGAAGTTCGGCGATGCCGTCGCTGAACGCGCCGATGTCAGCCAGTGTGGATCCGAGCGCGTGGCGAAGGTCGGCCTCGACCCGTGCATCGAACGCCTGCGCGTCGAGTCGCCGCGACGCCGCCCGCAATACGTCGAGCACGCTCGCGACTTCGCCCGTCTGACCGGCATAGAGCAGCCGAGTTCGCTCGGGGGCCTCGTCGCCGGCTTCGTGGGGCGTTGCGAAGGGGTTGGCAGATCGGAGCACGTCGTTGAGGAACGTGACGATCATCTGCTTGCGTTGTTCGGCTGCCTGCGCGCGATCGCGTTCCAGTTCTGCCCGATTGCGAGCGGTCACGCTGACGGCCAGCGCCGTTGCCAGCATCGCCATTACCGCCATGACGGCGCCCACCACGGCGCGGTATCGGTGGAGCGTCTTGCGGAACACGTACAGCCGGCTGTCGCGACGGGCGGCGATCGGTTCGCCCACCAGATGCTGGCGGATATCGCGGGCCAGTTCGCCGGCCGACTGGTAGCGCCGCTCACGCTCCTTGGCCAGGGCGCGCAGCACAATGGTCTGCACGTCGTCGTCGATCGGACAGCGCCGACCGCGCCGCCGGCTCGCCAGAGCGCGGCCGCGGCGATTCGCCCTCTCCGGCGGGATCCCCGCTTCCGGCGTCCAACGCGATGCCGGCGGCACCGGCGGCGTCTCGGCGATATGACGCAGCACATCCGCCATCTGTCCGATGACCGGATAGGGATAATCTCCCGTCAAGAGTTCATAGAGAATCACGCCGAGTGCATACACGTCGGTGCGGGTATCGATGGCGTCGGGATCGCCGCGGGCCTGCTCCGGCGAGAGGTACGGCAGCGTGCCCAGCACCTGGTGCGTCATCGAGACGCGCGACTCCGCCGGCGCCCAGAGCCACTTGGCGAGGCCGAAGTCGAGGATGCGCGGCTGGCCGTCAGCGTCCACGAGGATGTTCGACGGCTTGAGATCGCGATGGATGATGCCGTGCTGGTGGGCGTACTGGACGGCGTCCGCCACGGTTGCAAACAGCGTCAGCGCCGCCTCGACGGCCAGCTTCCTCTCGCCGACGTACTGCCGCAGCGGCACGCCGCGAATGTAGTCCATCACGGCAAACTGCCGCCCATCCGGCAGCACCTCTGAATGGAGAACCGAGACGATATTGATGTGCTTCAAGCGGGCGACCAGTTCGATCTCGCGCTCGAAACGCCGGCGCGCCGTCGGGGAGGCGTGCGCGCCCTCCAGCAGTACTTTGATCGCCACTCTCCGTTTGGTGGCCTGCTCGATGGCCTGGTAGACGACGCCCTGCCCGCCACGGCTGATCTCGCTTACCACGGTGTAGCCCGCGAACGCGCCCGCGGCCCGCGGGGCGCCGTCCGCATCGAATCCCCCCGGCGAATCGCAGTCCGGAGCGTCCACTTCCGTGCCGACCCGCTGAATCCGGCGAGCCAGCATCGCCTGGCGCTGAACGTCCTCCAACCGACGCCGGCAATCGGTACAGTCCGAGACGTGCGACGACACCTCCGCGCGAAGCTCATCTTCAAGCGCGTTCGACGCGAGTCGATCCAGGTCTTCAAGGCTGGGGCAGGGCATGGGTCAGCAACGAGCCGCTATTGCGTGGTGAGCAACTCTTCGTAGTCCTTCATCAGTTCTTCCAGTCGCTT
>CAZNDQ010000716.1:0-1931 GCA_964571825.1 uncultured Planctomycetales bacterium
GTCGATGCCACGATCGCTTCGATCCCGCCGTTCAAACCCGCGGTGACGTTCCGTCACATGAACCGCGAACAGTTCGAGCGTCCCATGGCCACTGCGACCCGAGCGCCGCCTGCAGACAGACGGGCAGCGTGGTCATACGGGAACGACGGGCAATCGTCTCAGGCGTGGTGCAATTGCGACGTGCAAATGCCTCTCTCCCACACCGAACTGCTATCCTACCCGATATGCGGACGAAATGTCAACGAAAAATTCCGATTTGTGGACACGGACTTCGCGGTTCCTATGATCCTTTCAGTTGAAACTGAAAGGAACAGCCATATGAAGGCGGACAAACTGGCACAATCCAAGGCACTCTTCGTGCGGCGCTGGGGCGAGATGGGCGTCTACTGGGGAATCAGCCGTACCATGGCCGAGATTCACGCGCTGCTCTACGTCACTTCCAGCCCGCTCTGCACCGACGACCTGATGAAGCAACTGCAAATCTCGCGCGGCAACGCGAGCATGAACCTCCGCAGTCTGGTCGACTGGGGCCTGATCCACCGCGTCCATCTCCGCGGCGACCGCAAGGAATACTTCACCAGCGAAAACGGCGTCTGGGAGATGTTCGAGACCATCGTGCGGCAGCGGCGCCGCCGAGAAGTGGAGCCGATCCTGGAGACGATCCAGCGCTGCGGCGAGATGGTGGACGAGGCGCGGCCGGCCCTGGCCGGCGAACGCGGCGCCGAGGCCGAGGAATACCGCCAGCGCCTGCGACAGATGCAGGAGTTTCTCGAGAACGTCGGTGGACTGATCAATCTGGCGCTCCAGCTCGGGCCCGGCGGCCTCGACCGCGTGGCGAAGATGATCGGCGCAGCCACACCCAGGCGCGCGTCGGCCCGCCGTTCGTAACAGGCGACGATGCCGCCCGTGCCCGCGCGGAGGCGCTGCGGCGCAGCGGGCGAACCGTCGCGCCGCCCGACGCAGCGCATTCAGGTCGAGAGGAGGTGCGTACACCGATGGGTTTGCTCGAGACGCATTTGAGCCTGTGGGAGCTGACGGCACGAATGGCGCTCGCCTTGGCCTTTGCCGCCGTTATCGGATGGGAGCGCGGCGTCAAAGGCCGACCGGCCGGCCTCCGCACGCACATGATGGTGGCGCTCGGCGCGGCCGGCTTCACCCTCGTGGCGATGGAGCTGCTCGCCCAGGCACCCAGAGACGGACGATTTCCGCTGTATGACCCGATCCGCATCGTCTCCTCCATCGTCGTCGGCGTCGGCTTTCTCGGCACGGGCGCGATCATCCACGCCGGTGCGGAAGTGCGCGGGCTGACGACCGCGGCGAGCATCTGGGTCGTCGCCGCCGTCGGCATGGCCTCGGGCTGCGGGCTCTATCTCGTGGCCCTGCTCCTGTCCCTGCTGGCCCTCGTCACCCTCACCGCCATCAAGGTCCACGAGTCGCGCTTTGTCGATCGACGCAAGGGCGAGTAGCCGGGCGCACCTGCACGCCGCGCCGCACCGCCTCAATCGACCGCTGATTCCACCGCGCGCCGAAGTGTCGGCGCCCGGCCCTCCCGCACGGCGGGTCATGCGGGTCGTCCCGCCGTCAAACCTCGATGATCCGGCGCGGATGCAGGAAAACGAGTACGCGTGGGCTGGCCCGCCCCAGCCCCATCTGCTCTACCGCTTTGGCATACACCTCGACCTGCGCGCGATACCCCTCCGCCCGCGCCGCAACTTCCTCTTCCGCGACCGCGTCCGTCTTGTAGTCGACGATCACCGTTCCCTCGTCCGTCTGCATCACCACGTCGATCACCCCGCGCACCAGAATCCGGTCCCGCTCGTCGCGCCCTGCGACCCCCGCATCGTATTCGTGCGGCTCGACGTGTGACACGAACATCAGCTCTCGTCGCACCCTCTCCGGCGCGGCCCGCATCCGCCGACCGATCTCCGTCT
>CAZNDQ010000717.1:0-1929 GCA_964571825.1 uncultured Planctomycetales bacterium
TACGAGATGCGGCAGCGGGGCGCGCAGCGGGCGGTGTTCGATTCGATCGTGGCGGAGGGTCCGAACGCGGCGTTGCCGCACGCCCAGGCCGGGCGACGGCGGCTGCGGCGCGGCAGCCTGCTGCTGATCGACTGGGGCGCGCAGGTGGACTGGTATTGCTCGGACCTGACGCGCACAATATTCCTCGATCGGGTTCCGCCGCGGATGGCTGACGTGTACCAGATCGTGCTGGAGGCGCAGGTCGCGGCGATCGAGGCGGTGCGCCCGGGCGCCAGGCTGGCGGACGTGGACGGCGTGGCGCGGAAGATCATCACGCGCGCCGGTTACGGGCGGCAGTTCGGGCACGGTCTGGGGCACGGACTGGGGATGAACGTGCACGAGTCGCCCTCTGTCCGCTGGAGCGCCACAGGCGAACTCAAGCCCGGCATGGTGGTGACGATCGAGCCCGGTATTTACCTGCCCGGCGTCGGCGGCGTGCGGATCGAGGACGACGTGCTGGTGACGAAGACCGGGCACAGTGTGCTGACAAGTCTGAGCAAGGACCTGGCCGACGCGATCATCTGACGGATGCCCGGAGGGGCCCGCGATTCGCGCCGCGCCGAAACAGTGAGCGGGAGTACGCCTTGTTCGATATCGAGATGATCACGAAGCTCGTCGAACTGATGGCCGACAAGGACCTGCGGGAGATCGACCTGCGTGACGGGGAGAGCCGGATCTCGCTGCGGCGAGGCATCAGCGGGGAGGTGGTGTACGCCGGCAGTCCCTGCCCCCCGCCGGCGCCGGCGGTTTCCTCGAACACGCCGCCTCACGGTGCCGCCTCGGCGCCGCCGGCGGCGGAGAGCGACGCGGGCCTGATCGAAATCAAGTCACCGATGGTCGGTACGTTCTACGCCTCTCCCTCGCCCGATGCGCCGCCGTTCATCACGACGGGCACCACGGTCGGCGCCGAGACCGTGGTGTGCATTATTGAGGCGATGAAGGTGTTCAACGAGATCAAGGCGGAGGTGTCCGGGCGGATCGAGCGGATCCTGGTGCAGAACCAGCAGCCGGTCGAGTTCGGACAGCCGTTGTTCCTCGTCCGGCCTGCCGCGTAATCTCTTCGAGCCGGCGCTTCGCAGGAATCCCAGATGTTTTCGCGCATCCTCATCGCCAACCGTGGAGAGATTGCCCTGCGTGTGCTCCGCGCCTGCCGGGAGCTGGGCATCGAGACGGTCTGCGTCTACTCGGAAGAGGACCGCGGCCAGTCGTATCTGGAGCTGGCGGACCAGGCGATCTGTATCGGGTCGGCTTCTCCCGGCGACAGCTACCTGCGGGCGGACCGGATCATCGCCGCGGCGGAGGTGGCGAACGTCGACGCGATCCACCCGGGCTACGGGTTCCTGGCGGAGAACGCCGGGTTCGCCGATCAGTGCCGCGATTCGAAGATCGAATTCATCGGCCCCAGCTCGGATTCGATGCGGAAAGTGGGCGACAAGGTGGCGGCGCGGAAGATCGCCAAGCGCGCCAAGGTGCCGGTCGTTCCGGGGACGGAGAACGCCGTGGCCGACGAAGCGGAGGCGGCGGAGATCGCCGCCGGCATCGGCTATCCGGTGATGATCAAGGCGGCGGCGGGCGGCGGCGGTCGCGGCATGCGCATCGCGCACAACGAGGCGAACCTGCGCAGCTCGCTGGGGCAGGCGCGGGCCGAGGCGGAAAACGCCTTCCGCGATTCGAGCGTCTACATCGAGAAGCTGATCGAGTTTCCGCGGCACGTCGAGGTGCAGCTTCTGGGCGATCCGCAGGGCAACATCATTCACCTGCATGAGCGCGACTGCACGGTTCAGCGGCGGTATCAGAAACTCGTCGAGGAGAGCCCGTCGCCGGGGATCGGCGAGAGGACGCGCGAGGAGCTGTTCAAGACGGCGGGGCGCATCGCGCGCGAGTCCGGCT
>CAZNDQ010000718.1:0-1926 GCA_964571825.1 uncultured Planctomycetales bacterium
CAGGCGCCGAATACCGAGAACAAGGTCGACATCCGGATGCAGTTCGAGGAGCAGGATCTGCCGGAACTGCTCTTCCACCTCGGCTCGTTCGGCGGGAATGTGATCCGGGCGGCCATCATCATCTATTGTCGGCTGCTTTTTCTGCTGGCGGCCGGCCTCTGCGCCTCGACCGTCCTCGGCTTCCCGGTGGCGTGTCTGGTGTGCCTGACGCTGTTCTTGGCGGCAACGATGAGCGGGTATCTCGCGTCCTCGCTGGAGGAGCTGCCGGAGCCGGACGAGTACGCAACAGTGCTTGACTACTTCATGTGGTTGATCAAGCCGGTGGCCGAGGGAGTGCTGTGGCTGGTGCCGAAGTTTTCGCTGTTCAATCCAGTGCCGACGCTGGTTGCGGGGCGCGCGGTGACGCTGCTGTGGGTGCTGGACGCGGCCGCGCGGCTGGTGGCGATCCGGGCGACGATCTTCGCCCTGCTGGCGCTGGTGCTGCTACAACGGCGCGAACTGGCGGACACATCGACATCCTGACGGATTTGTAATGGCTGAGAGCGGCGTGACAACGGCGGGCGGCTACCTTGAGCAGCGCGAGCGCGCGCGCCTGGCAGACCGGGTGCGCCAGGTGCTCCTGCTGCTGGCGGCGGCGGCGGCGATCTTTGCGGCGTCGCGGCTGCTGCACTCGGTGAACCGGCAGCGGAGCGAAATCCAACTCGGCGTCGGCTCGGACGTGTTCCGTGATCTGCCGCCGGACATCGCGATGCTCTCGACGACGCTGGGCCCGTTGCGGGGACTGCTGATCAGCACGCTGTGGATTCAGGCGGACAAGTTGAAGGAGGAGGGCAGGTTCTATGACGCGCTGCAGCGCGCGCAGTGGATCTGCAAGCTCCAGCCGCGGTTTGCGTCGGTGTGGGAATTCCAGTCGTGGAACATGGCTTACAACATTTCCGTGACACGGCACACGCCGGAGGAGCGGTGGCACTGGGTGCGGAACGGGCTGGACCTGGTGACACGGCAGGGGATCCCCCTGAATCCGTACGATGTCGCGCTCTACAAGCAGGCGGCGTGGATCTTGTTCCATAAGATGGGCGACGTGATGGACGACATGCACTGGACCTACCGCCGGGAGTGGGCAGCCGAGTGGGAGCGGCTGTTGGGCGGGCCGGAGATCTGGGTGCATCCGGAGCAGGTGCGGGAGTTGATCCGTTCGATCGCGGAAGCGCCGCAGACGCTGGCGGAGCTGCGTAAGTCGGACGAGGCGATCGGCCCGCTGATCGGTGATGTTGAGCGCCTGGGCTATTCGCTGGATGCCGAGTTTCTGGCGGCCGTGCATGATGCGCGGTTTCGGTGGAAGCGTGCGGCGCTGCGTGCCGACACCGATCCGGGCGTACTGGACGCGGATGCTGCACTGCTGGCGGTGGTGGATGAAGAGGCAAGGGCCGAGACGGTGGACAAGCTGCTGGCATTCGTGCGGGCGCGCGAGCTGCGCGAGACCTACCGGATGGACCCGGCGTTCATGCAAAAGCTTACCGAGCTGTACGGTCCGTTCGACTGGCGGACGCCGTATGCACATGCGCTCTACTGGAGCAAGCTGGGCAGCGAGATGGTCAAGGACCTGTCGCACAAGGACGAGAGCGCGGAATTGGGCTGCGACCGAATCATGCTGTTTTCGCTGAAAGGGCTGTTCCAGCTCGGTCGGGTGATGTTCGTCCTGGACCTGAACGATGCGAATCGGAGCTTTCTGGCGCAGTTCAGCAACCTGGACCTGATCGAACCGCTGCACCAGGCGTACATCGAATTTGGGGAGAAGCACGATCCGGAGGTGAAGGGGACGGGGCGCGCCGGGTACTGGCTGACGAGCGGGCACATCAACACGATGCACGAGGCGATCCGCATGCTCTGGATCCGGGGCACGGTGTACCCTGCAGACCGCAAACG